>JAMDBH010000011.1 GCA_023487615.1 Gammaproteobacteria bacterium | reverse complement strand
GCTGTCTTACCGCGGGCTCCTTAGAATTCGAGGCCGTTTTCACGCGCCGCATCGGCCAGCGCCTTGACACGGCCGTGGTACTTAAATCCGGAGCGATCGAACGCAACCCGGGTGATGCCCGCCGCCTTGGCCTTTTCCGCTATCGCCTTGCCGACCGCGGCAGCGGCGGCCACGTTGCCGGTATTCTTGAGCCCGCCCTTGACGGCGGCCTCCAGCGTCGAGGCGCACACTTTAACCTGGGCGCCGCTGGGATCTATGATCTGGGCGTAGATGTGCTGCGGCGTGCGGTTTACGCACAGGCGCATCGCACCCAACTCCCGGATCTTGGCACGGGAGCGCCGGGCGCGGCGCAGACGGTTTTCTTTTTTGTCCATGTTCATAAATTTCTCTATCTTAAGCCGCGCATTTAGTTATTTCTTTTTGACTTCCTTGCGCACAACAATTTCGTCTGAATACTTAACGCCCTTGCCCTTATAGGGTTCGACCTTGCGATAGGCGCGTATCTTCGCCGCCACTTCACCAACCAACTGCTTGTCTATACCCTTGACCACGACCTCCGTCTGAGTGGGCGTCTCGATGGCGATGCCATCCGGCAGCGTAAAACTGATCGGGTGTGAGTGGCCGAGTGTGAGGTTAAGCACCTTACCCTGCATTTGGGCGCGGTACCCGACTCCAACCAGGTCCAGCTTTTTACTAAATCCGCTCACGGTGCCCACAATGAGGTTATTCATCAGCGCACGTGTGGTTCCCGCCATCGCATTGGCCTCGATAGACCCATCCCGTGGCGCAAACTTGAGGATCTTGTCCTCACGCTTGATCTCGACCCGCTCGTGCACGTCCATCTTCAGCGAACCCTTTGCGCCCTTCACCGCAACGGCCTGACCGCTGATGGTGACTTCGACGCCGGAAGGAATTTCAATGGGACTTTTAGCAACCCTGGACATGCTGAATCCTATGAAACGTAACAAAGAATCTCGCCGCCGCAACCGGCCGCGCGAGCCGCACGGTCGGTCATGACGCCGTGCGAAGTGGAAACGATAGCGATGCCGAGGCCGCCGATCACCTTGGGCAATTTAGCCTTACCCTTGTAAGTGCGCAGGCCGGGACGGCTCACCCGCTGTATGTGTTCGATCACCGGTTTACCGGCGTAATATTTGAGGCCGATCACCAGGAGCTTCTTGTTGCCAGGCAGTTCTTGCACGGCGTATTGGGCAATGTAGCCTTCCTCGGCCAACACCTTGGCAACCGCCACCTTGACCTTGGACGAGGGCATACTCACCTCGACCTTTTCCGCGGCCTGGCCGTTACGGATGCGGGTCAACATGTCGGCAATGGGATCGGTCATGCTCATAAATTCAGTTCCTAAAAAAATTAGTTGCTAGTGGCGAGTGGCTAGTTGCTAGTAAAGACATGTTTTTTATCCTCGCTACTCGCCACTAGTTACTCGCTACTGCTGTTTACCAGCTCGCCTTAACTAAACCCGGGATGTCGCCGCGCATGGCTGCCTCGCGCAGCTTGCTGCGTCCAAGACCGAACTTGCGGTAGAAACCGCGTGAGCGGCCGGTGATGCGGCAGCGATTGCGTCCGCGTGCGGGACTGGCATCACGCGGCAGCGCCTCGAACTTGCGGCGCGCATCCTGGCGCATCTGCTCGGAGGCACCCTGGTCCGCCATCTGCTGCTTTAACTCCGCACGCTTGGCCGCGTATTTTTTAACCGTGAGCGCGCGCTTCAGTTCACGGTTAACCATAGAAGTTTTTGCCATGTTGTGTGCCCTTAAGCCCTAAACGGGAAACTGAAGGCCGCCAACAGTGCGCGCCCTTCTTCATCGGTTTTCGCGGTGGTGGTGATGGTAATGTCCATGCCACGCAGCGCATCAATCTTGTCGTACTCAATCTCTGGAAATATGATCTGCTCGCGCACACCCAGGCTGTAATTACCTCGCCCGTCGAACGATCTGGCATTGAGACCGCGGAAGTCACGAATGCGCGGGATGGCGACGCTCACCAGCCGGTCCAAAAACTCATACATGCGCTGGCGGCGCAGGGTGACCTTGCAGCCTATCGGCCAGCCGTCGCGGATCTTGAAACCTGCGATGGACTGGCGCGACAGACACACGATCGGCTTCTGGGCGGCGATTTTGGTCATGTCCGCCACCGCATGCTCGATGATCTTTTTGTCCGCGACAGCCTCACCGACGCCCATATTGAGCGTGATTTTGGTGATGCGCGGCACCTGCATCACGTTCTCATAGCCAAACTTGGTCATCAGATCCTTGACCACCGTTTTGCGGTAATAATCTTGCAGTCTTGCCACAGCAGCGCCTATCTATCAATCACTTCGTTGTTGGACTTGAAAAACCGCACCTTACGCCCGTCTTCCAGCACGCGTATCCCGACCCGGTCGCCCTTCTTGGCGGCGGGGTTGTATAGCGCGACGTTGGATATGTGCAACGGCATCTCTTTTTCCACAATCCCGCCACCCACGCCCTTGTTGGGGTTGGCCTTGGTGTGGCGCTTCGCTATATTGATGTTCTCGACCATCACTCGATCATTGTCCAGCACGCGCAACACGTTGCCGCGCTTGCCTTTGTCCTTGCCGGCAATCACGATCACATCATCGTTTTTTCTAATCTTACGCATCGCTAGATCTCTCAGCTACAGTACTTCCGGTGCGAGTGAAACAATCTTCATAAATTTTTCGGTGCGCAGCTCGCGGGTAACCGGCCCGAAGATGCGGGTGCCGATCGGCTGCTGCTGATTGTTGAGTAGCACGGCGGCGTTGCTGTCAAAGCGGATCACAGAACCGTCAGGCCGGCGCAGACCCTTGCGGGTGCGTACCACCACCGCATCGTAAACCTCGCCCTTCTTGACCTTGCCGCGCGGAATCGCTTCCTTGATGCTAACCTTGATGACGTCGCCTATGCCGGCGTAACGCCGATGCGATCCGCCCAGCACCTTGATGCACATCAGGCGCCGCGCGCCGCTGTTGTCGGCGACATCCAGGGTGGATTGCATTTGTAACATGGCTTATCTCCGGACAACTCTATAACTAAATACGTGCAAGGAAAGCGGATAAGTATAGCACTAAAAAACCGGTAGGGCACCTCTAAAAATAGTGGATTTTGGCTTTAGGCAAGGCGGAATTCTGCGAGAAAGCGCAGTGTACAAAAGAGTACATGAGCATTTCGAGTAGAATTCCAACGCAGCATAAAGACAAAAGACGCATTTTTAGAGGCGCCCGTTACTCCAAGATCGCTTTTTCGACGACACTAACCAACCGCCACGCCTTGGTCTTGGACAGGGGACGGCACGGTTCAATAGTCACCAGGTCGCCCTCGCCACATACATTGTTTTCATCGTGGGCATGCAGCTTGGTGGTGCGCTTTACGTATTTTCCATAGGCCGCATGTTGCACGGTGCGCTCTATCATCACAGTGATGGATTTATTCATCTTATTGCTGACGACGCGGCCGGTCAGGGTCCGCGGTCGCTCCCGGCCTCCTGCCTCCCGCGACATTAGCACGTCCTTGTGCGTCGGTCGCTCCCGGCATCCTGCCTCCTGCGACACTAGCACGTCCCTGTGCGTCGCAACTTTGGGTTGCTCATTCATGGGCCTGGCCTTCCTTTTGTGTCAATAGTGTCTTGATGCGCGCAATCTGGTGACGCACCTCTTTGAGCTGATGCGGCTTGGTCAACTGCCCGGTGCCTTTCTGCATACGCAGATTGAACTGCTCGCGGCGCAACTCGAGCAGCTCCTTGTTAAGCTCCTCGGCGTTCTTTTGTTTGAGTTCGCTGGTCTTCATGGCGCGTTACATCACGGTACGGGTGACGAAAGTGGTCAGCACCGGCAGCTTGGCCGCGGCGAGCTTGAACGCCTCGCGGGCTACTTGTTCTGTGACGCCTTCCATTTCATAGAGCATGCGGCCGGGCTGCACCTGGGCCACCCAATATTCGACATTACCCTTGCCGTTACCCATACGCACTTCCAGTGGCTTACGGGAAATAGGCTTGTCGGGAAACAGGCGTATCCACACCTTGCCGCCGCGCTTTACATGGCGGGTCATGGCGCGGCGCGCAGCTTCGATCTGGCGTGCGGTGACACGGCCCCGGGTAGTGGCCTTGAGGCCGTACTCGCCGAAGCTGACCTTGTTGGCGGTAGTGGCAAGACCCCGGTTGGTCCCCTTCATCTGCTTACGGTACTTGGTTCGCTTAGGTTGCATCATAACTGTTAGCTCGCAGGTTGCGCTGCGCCATGCGGCGCGGCCTTGTCGACGGGTGCGCCCTCGGCGGGCTGGTCGCCCAGTCCGAAGGCCTCGCCCTTAAATATCCATACCTTGACGCCGATCACCCCGTAGGTGGTACGCGCCTCGGCAAATCCATAATCAATATTGGCGCGCAGGGTGTGCAAGGGCACGCGGCCCTCACGGTACCACTCGGAACGCGCAATCTCACCGCCGTTCAAACGGCCGGAGACGTTGATCTTGACGCCCAGGCCGCCGATGCGCATGGCGTTGGTCACAGCGCGCTTCATGGCACGCCGGAACATGATGCGGCGCTCCAGCTGTTGGGCTACGCTCTCCGCAACCAGATAGGCGTCGAGCTCGGGCTTGCGTATCTCTTCCACGCTGACGTGTACAGGCACCCCCATCATCACTGAGATCTGTTTACGCAGCGACTCGATGTCCTCGCCCTTCTTGCCGATCACGATACCGGGCCGGGCGGTGTGGATGGTGATGCGCGCGTTGCGCGCCGGGCGCTCGATCTGTATCCGGCTCACCGAGGCCTGCGCCAATTTCTTCTTTAAGAAATCGCGCACCTTGAGGTCGGTGTTGAGATAGTCGGCGTAATTTTTGGTATTCGCGAACCAGGTGGACGTCCAATCGGTGACGATACCCAGGCGAAAGCCCGTCGGATGTACTTTATGACCCATCGTAACCTCTCTCGTTAACCTTTGTCGGCAACGGTAACTGTGATGTGACTGGTGCGCTTCAGGATGCGCGCACCGCGGCCCTTGGCGCGCGCGTGCATACGCTTCTGCATGGGGCCGCCGTCCACCCATATTGCGGAGACCTTGAGTTCGTCCACGTCGGCGCCCAGGTTGTGCTCGGCATTGGCAATCGCGGACTCCAGCACCTTCTTGAGTAATGCGGCCGCCTTTTTGTTGCTGAAAGTGAGCAATTGCAGCGCGCGCTCGACGGGCAGGCCGCGGATCTGATCGGCCACCAGCCGGGCCTTCTGGGCCGACAGATGAGCATATTTCAATTTGGCTATCGTTTCCATGATGATGTCCTTACTTGGCCGCCGCAGCGACCTTTTTATCTCCTGCCGCCGCATGTCCTTTGAAGGTGCGCGTGGGGACGAACTCGCCCAACTTGTGGCCGACCATGTTGTCGCTGATCAACACGGGGATGTGCTGCCGGCCGTTGTGTACGGCGATGGTAAGCCCGATCATGTCAGGCAATACCATGGAGCGACGCGACCAGGTCTTGATCGGACGCTTGCTGTGGGTGGCGACGGCTGCCTCAACCTTCTTCACCAGATGGGCGTCCACAAAGGGGCCTTTTTTGATTGAACGTGGCATACGATTATTTCCTTACCTTACGCCTCTGGGACGACGGCGTACTATCATGCTGTCGGTGCGCTTGTTGGCGCGTGTCTTGTAACCCTTGGTGGGTGTACCCCAAGGGGACACCGGGTGACGTCCGCCCGAGGTGCGGCCTTCGCCGCCGCCGTGCGGGTGGTCCACCGGATTCATGGCAACGCCGCGTACGGTGGGGCGGATACCACGCCAGCGCTTGGCGCCCGCCTTGCCCAGCGAGCGCAGATTGTGTTCGGAGTTCCCCACCTCGCCCAAGGTCGCGCGGCAGTCGGTCGGGACCTTGCGTATCTCGCCCGAACGCAGCCGCAGTGTGGCGTGCTCGCCCTCCCGCGCTACCAGTTGCACCGCAGCGCCGGCGCTGCGCGCCAATTGCGCGCCTTTGCCCGGCTGCATCTCTATGCAGTGCAGGGTGCTGCCCATCGGAATGTTGCGGATCGGCAGGCAGTTGCCCGGCTT
>JAMDBH010000142.1 GCA_023487615.1 Gammaproteobacteria bacterium | reverse complement strand
TTACTGTCGGGTCCTGCATAATGACTGGGGCCGTAGGGTGTGCCGCCGCTGTGTGTGGTGGTCAGATCGGGTTCGCTGTAGGGTGTGCCGAGTATCAACATGCCGTGATGCAGCAACGGCAACATCATCGAGACAAGGGTGGTTTCCTGACCGCCGTGCAGGCTCGCTGTAGAGGTAAATACCGCCGCGGGCTTGCCGACCAAGGCGCCGGACAGCCACAGCGAACTGGTGCCGTCCAAAAAGTATTTGAGCGCCGCCGCCATGTTGCCGAAGCGCGTCGGGCTGCCCAACGCAAGCCCTGCGCATTCTCGCAAATCATCCAGCGTGGCGTAGGGCGGCCCGGAAGCGGGAATGTCATCCTCGACCGCCTCGCACACCGTTGAAACCGCCGGCACGGTGCGTATCCGGGCATGCATGCCACTCACCGTCTCGACGCCGTGAGCGATATGCTGCGCCATCTGCGCTACGCTGCCGTAGCGGCTATAGAAGAGTATCAAGATGTCTGCCATAAGTCTTGACTGGGGTAAGTTTCAGGCTGAATATACCATAAGGTCGCCTCTAAAGTTCGAGGCGACCTGCGGTGTAAGGATACACCGCCATTTTTCAAACGCGTTAAGCGTTTGAAAAATGAAGAAAAGAAAAAGTCACATCTTTTGCTTTTCGTCTCTAAAAATTGCAGGGATGCAATTTTTAGAGGTTACCATAAGCTAATCGTTTTTTTCCATGCAGATTGCGCCGCAAGGTATAGCATCATGAATCGCCGTCATTGTTTCAAACTGGTTATCCTGCTAATAACCACAGTACTGGGCTGCGCGAGTATTCCTACTCAGGAGATGAGCGATGCGCGTCAGGCCGTGCAGGCGGCGCGCGACAGCGGCGCGGAAGTCTACGCCACCGAGGAACTCAATCAGGCGGTGGAGCTTTTGAACAAGGCCAAAAATGCGCTTGAAGAAGATGCCTATGAACAGGCACGCAGCGACGCCGTAGCGGCTAAGCAAGCGGCCGTAAAGGCACGATCTAAGTCCTTAGAGAAAAAGACCCCTCAAAGTCCGTAGGTGTCGCGCGCAGCGTGATCAGCCTTGCGCCGGATATAGTTGCCGCTCGGCGTGTTCCTTGAAGAATTCGGTGCAACGCTCCGTCTGTAACGGGCGGCAGATATAATAGCCCTGCGCTTCATCGCACAGCAGCGATATCAGGCAATCCAGCTCGTCCTGTGTCTCTACACCTTCCGCAATCACCTCAAGTTTGAGACTGTGCGCCATCGCGATGACGGCGGAAGCGATGGCCGACTCATCCCGTCTGTCGGGACTGATGCTGGTGACCAGGGAGCGATCAATTTTAATACGGTCAATGGGAAAGCGTTTCAGGTAAACAAGGGTCGAGTATCCCGTGCCGAAATCGTCAATGGCTATACGCACGCCAAAATTGTGTAGCTCTTGCAGGGTGTTTAAGGTATGCGAGGTATCGTCCATAAGCACGCCTTCGGTGATTTCCAGTTCCAGGTATTTCGGCTCCAAGCCAACGTCCTGCAAGACCCGTATCACCAACTCCACAAAGTTGCCCTGCTTGACCTGATTCGCGGAGACGTTCACGGCGACGCGCAATTTCGGCTGTCCCGATTTGTGCCATTCCTTTAGTTGTGCACAGGCTTTCTTGAGCACCCACTCGCCCAACGGGACTATCAGGCCGGACTCCACGGCAATGGAAATGAATCTGTCCGGCATCAACAGGCCCAGATCAGGGTGTTGCCAGCGCACCAGCGCTTCCACTGCGACTATGTTGCCGCTCAGCAAATGCACTTCGGGCTGGTAGTGCAGCAGCAACTCGCTACGCTCTATGGCCCTGCGCAATCTGCTTTCAAGAGACAGCAGCTCTTGCGCGCGCTCGTTCATTACGGGCATGAAGCGTTGATAGCGCGCGCGCCCCGCCTCCTTGGCGGCATACATAGCGATGTCGGCGTGCTTCAACAGGGTATCTACGTCCTCCCCATCTTCCGGATAGATGCTGATCCCTATGCTGGGCGTGGCGTAGAGCACCTGCTTGTCGAGCTTGAACGGGCTGGACAGGGATTCGAGGATATGATCGGCCACCTGAACTGCGCCGCCGGGATCGTTGATTTCAGGCAGCACCAGAACAAACTCGTCACCGCCGCGCCGGGCCACGGTGTCGCCCGAGCGAACCGTGGTTAGCAAACGTTCTGCGACGGCTTGCAGCAGACGATCGCCCATGCCGTGGCCCAGCGAGTCGTTGACCGTTTTGAAGCGGTCCAGATCAATAAACAGTATCCCGATCATTCCTTGTCTGCGTTGGGCATAGGTAAGCGCGCGGCTTAGCCTGTCCTGCAGCAGCATGCGGTTGGGCAGTCCGGTGAGAGTGTCGTGGTATGCCAGGTGCCATATCCGCTCTTCCGCGCGCTGCCGCTCGCTGATCTCGGTTTTAAGCTCCCGGTTAGCGGCTTCGACCTGATGTTTAAGCGACAGTTCTTGCGCGAGATTGGTGTTTTCGTACTTTGTCTTTATGTTATCCACGATGCCCCGGTTGACGAGGAAAGATGAACTGGTGATGGCGCCCATGTACACCAACATTAATATACCGAGCGAGAGATGCTCCGCGTCACCCTCCAGAAAAAACCCCACGGTAAGAGGCAGTAGACAAGGCAATAGAAATCCAAGATATATGCTTCTGAATGCGGACAGCGGCGCTACCGCCGCCGAAGCCACACCCACCACAACCAGGATGGCGATAACCTCATACACAGGCTTGTGCTCGGGGAGCAAGGCGAGTCCCAGCAGACCCCATGCGAGACCCGCCAAGGTACTGCCTACCGCGAAGAGCCTGGCCCAGTAAACAGCACGAGAGGGAGGCGGGGCGGCACGATAATAATTTTTAGTCAGTAAGACCCTACCCGCGGCAATCAGTGCGATCACTAACAGTAGGTACAATATGGTGGTATCGAGTGACCTCCATAACACCGCGTAGAGGCCTAACACCACACCTATCGTCAACAGCGCAGTGGGAATGGACAGCCGATAGAGGACCTGCACTCGTTCCGCAAAAATCCGCTGAGTATCTACAGAAGGGCGCGCCTCTAGCCCTGCCGGATCGTTTTTAGGAAGATTTATCAAGACATTACCTGATGGGAGGTGTTTACAAACCCCTACTTTGTTTACCGTTATCTTCTGTGTCTCGGTGAGATATAGTGTCTCCCCAGAGTACCACTGGCCACCGAATTAATAACACCATTTCGGTGACTTGACAATGATTTTTAACCAAACCCACACCCTCATGAATGCCTTTGCGGGCCAAAAGCGCCTGCTACAAGGTTAAGCGCATAGGGTTTTTAGCGGACATGGTTTTTTATGTGCCGGTACCTTTCTCTATTACTATTTGAGAGGGCTGCCTCGCTTAAGGAAGCTCTGAAAAAGTCATCCATGACATTTTTCAGAGACGAAAAAAGAAAAGTGCGATTTTCATTTTTCTTCATTATTCAACCGCTTAACGCGGTTGAATAATGGCGATACATTCCTGTATCGCAGGAACCTCTGACTTAATCAGAGGTTCCTAATAAGTTCGCGCACGAAGGGTATTGTCAGTTTGCGCTGCTGAGTGAGTGAGCCGATATCCAGATGCTGCAACAACTCAAACAGCTTCGGCATGGCGCGCGGCCAGTGGTGGAGTAAATAGCGGCCCACCTCTTCGGGTAAATCCATGCCGCGGCTGCGGGCGCGCAACTGGAGGGCGCGCAATTTATTTTCATCATTGAGGGGGTGAAGTTGAAATATCAAACCCCAGCTCAAGCGCGAACTGAGGTCGCGCAATGCAAGTCCGAGTTCCGCGGGCGCAGCGTTCCCCGTCACCCGCAAATGCGTACCGCTGTCACGGATACGATTGTAGAGGTGCAGCAATCCGGTCTCCCACTCCGGCCGCCCCGCTATCGCCTGGATATCATCTATACTTACCACGTCGAGATGCTCCAAACTTTCGAGCACGGCGGGGGAAATCGTGTCCGCCTCTGCCAAAGGCAGATAGGCCGCGGTGGTGTGCTGCTCAGCGGCGTGCTGACAAGTCGCATGCAGCAAGTGCGTCTTTCCCGTCCCGGCGGCGCCCCATAAATAAACGAAACGCTCATTGCTGTGCACCAGCCCCTGCAAGGTCTGCACGGCTTCCGGATTACGGCCCTCGACGAAATTGGCGAAGCAGGCCCCATCGGGCAGCGCGACGGGCAAGGGTAGCTGCACCGGAGACATCGTCCTGCTCACTCCGGCGGCGGGGCGCCGTATAAGCGGCTGCTCAGATAACGCTCATGCGCGTGACGCAACAGCACCATGATGACGGCGGCGGCGGGCAGCGCCAGCAATACGCCAAAAAATCCGAACAACTGGCCGCCCGCCAGCACGGCGAAGATCACCGCCACGGGATGCAGGCCGATGCGCCCGCCGATCAGCCAGGGTGACAACACCAGGCCCTCGGCGAGCTGCCCGGTGATAAATACTATGACGATAGGAAGCAGATGCAGCACATCGTGATATTGCACAATGGCCGCAACGCCCGCCGCGAGCAGTCCTATGATAAATCCAAGGTAAGGGACAAAGCTCAGCAGACCCGCGATCATGCCGATGAGTAGAGCGAGATCGAGACCGGCGAGCCACAAACCCACCGAATAGATCACGCCTAGTCCGAACATCACCAGGAGCTGGCCGCGCAGAAAAGCCCCCAACACTTCATCACTCTGTCTTGCCAGCCGTACCACCACCGGCTCGATGTTGAGCGGCAACAGTTCCCTGATACGCGCCATCAGAATGTCCCAGTCTCGCAGGAGGTAAAATGTCACCACCGGGATGAGCAGCAGGTTGACAAGCCCCGCCAGAAACGCCAGGCCGGAGTGCGACAGCGAGGTCAATACACCGGCCGCCAAGCCACCCGCCTTCTGCCAGTTCTTGGCGAGTGTTTGTTGCAACACACTGAGATCAAGATTCGTCTGCTCCAAGCCAAAACGCGCCAGCAGCCATGGCAGCGCGGTGTTTTGCAGCCAACCCAGATAACCCGGGAGTTTGCCGATGAACAGGGTGATCTGCCGCTCCAGCATGGGAACAAAGATCAGCAGCAGGAGCACGATCATTACAAGTAATGCGGTGAAGACGATGGCCGTGGCGAGCCCTCGGGATAGTTTGTACGTTTCCAGCCTGTCCACCCAGGGGTCCACCAGATAGGCGAGCAGCGCCGCGACAAAAAACGGCGTCAACACCGGCGCGAGCAGATACAGCAAACCCGCGGCGATAACGATAGGCAGCAGCAACAGCCATTTGGTCGCTCCCGGCATCCTGCCTCCCGCGACATTAGTACTTCCCTGTACGTCATTGGAATCGGTCACTGGGGGCGCCTCTTCGCCCGCAGGGCACGCACACCCCATGTCCACACGTAGCTTAGCCCGCTCAACAGCGTGGTGACCAGCACCAGATAGACGAGCGCGGCGACCAACCAGGCGGGAAGGATTAACACGCTATGAGTCACTAACATGGCGAGTATCAACACGATCTGCGCGAGGGTATTGAGCTTGCTCAGCAGGCTGGGTTCGAGCTCATAACTGCCGATGAGATAATGATACGCCACACTGCCGGCCACGATCACCAAGTCCCTGCCCACCACCACCATCACCAGCCACAGCGGGATCTCGCCCAGCCAGCCCAGGACGAGATAGGCGCTGACCAGTAACAGCTTATCGGCAAGCGGGTCCAGGATGGAGCCTAAGCGGCTGCCCCACCCGTAGCGCTTTGCGAGATAACCGTCCAAGGCATCGCTGACCCCAGCCACGGCGAACAACACGAGCGCCGCGCCATAGTACTCGTTCAGCAGCAGCAGCACCATCGGCGGCACGAGCAGCATGCGGCCAAGACTAATGGCATTGGGAATATTGCTAGCTTGCATAGATACTCAGCGACTACGCCGTCTACCCCCCTAATTCCAAGACTGCACGCTATGCGAGGACGGCTTGCAAGTCAACAGGAAGGGTTCCGTTGCTCAGTTTGCAGTCGTCGCAACACCCCTATACCATAACACTCTTTGATCCGGAGCTCTTGTGAAGAAACGCCCGCCCCTTAACCCCCCACAAGATACTACTGCACTCAGTTACCGCGACGCGGGGGTAGACATTGACGCCGGCCATCGCCTGGTCGAACGGATCAAAGA
>JAMDBH010000077.1 GCA_023487615.1 Gammaproteobacteria bacterium | reverse complement strand
CTGGGTGAGTTCATTGATCTTCCGACGCTCAAATCCCTGGCCGGCAACGACAGGCTCAACATGACGCGCCTGGCGCTCAATCTCAGTCAATATGTGAATGGTGTTGCGAAGCGCCACGCCGAGGTGTCGCAAAAAATGTTCCCTGGCTACCATGTGCATGCCGTGACCAATGGCGTGCATCCTTATTCATGGTCTGCGTCGGCCTTTGCAAAACTCTACGATCATTATCTGCCCGGCTGGTGCCACGAACCGGAACTCCTGTCGCGCGCCGACCGTATCCCCGAGGAGGCGATTTGGGCGGCGCATATGGAGACCAAGCGCGCATTGATTGAAAAGGTCAAGGCATTGACCGGTGTGCAGTTGAGTCTGCACCTTCCCATTTTCGGTTTTGCGCGCCGCATGACGGCCTATAAACGTCCCGATCTATTGTTCACCGATCTGGCGCGCCTCAAGGCGATCGCCGATGAACACCCCTTTCAACTGGTGCTCGCCGGCAAGGCGCACCCGCGCGACGATGGTGGTAAGCGGCTCATCGAAATGCTGCACGCGCACATGCGTGAACTCGCGGGCAGCATTACCATAGCCTATCTGCCCAACTACAATTTGGATATAGCGCAGGCCCTGACCGCGGGGGTGGACGTGTGGCTCAACACGCCGCTTAGGCCCCTCGAGGCCTCCGGCACCAGCGGCATGAAGGCCGCCTTCAACGGCGTACCGCAGTTGAGCGTGCTCGATGGCTGGTGGGTAGAGGGCTGCATCGAAGGCGTGACCGGTTGGGCTATCGGCGATTCCAGCGAATCGAAAAATTCCGATGATGCGGTGACGCTTTATCAGAAGCTCGAACAAGTCGTGCTGCCGATGTATTACGGAAATCCTTCCGGTTGGATCGGTGTGATGAAGGGTGCGATCAGCAAGAACGCCTGCTACTTCAACAGCCACCGCATGATGCGCCGCTACGCGACCGAAGCCTATATCCGTTAGCGCATGCGCATCCTGGTGTTCAACAGTGGCAGCGCGACGCTCAAGTTTCAATTGTTTGAAACAAATCCTGCGGGTTTCCAGTCGGTCGCTCCCGGCGTCCTGCCTCCCGCGACACTAAGCCTTCCCTGGCTGGCGCTGGCGCGCGGCTCTATCGAGGCTCGCGGCGATTACGCACAGGCCGCGCTCGGAGCGTTTGCCCAACTGCGCGCTACTTTAGGTGAGGAATGGGCGCAGCAACTAACGGCGGTGGGTCACCGGATAGTGCACGGCGGCGAACGCTTCGTTACACCAACGCTCATCACGCCGCAGGTGCTGAGCGAGATCGAAGCATTGAGCGCGCTCGCGCCGCTGCACAATCCCCCGGCGCTGGAAGTGATACACGCCGCGCGAGGAGAATTGGGCGACAGTGCGCCTATGTATGCGGTGTTTGACACCGCTTTTTATCACGACTTGCCGGACGCGGCAAAACACTATGCGCTGCCAACAGAATGGACACAGAAATACGGTCTGCGCCGCTATGGTTTTCATGGCATCGCACACCGTTACTTGTATGAACGCTATACAGAGTTAAACGGGAAGTCTGCACAGCGCGTCATCACCTTGCAGTTGGGTCAAGGCTGTTCGATCACCGCGCTACGCAGCGGACGACCGGTGGACACCAGCATGGGCTACACGCCGCTGGAAGGGCTCATCATGGCCACCCGCCCCGGCGATGTGGATGCGGGCGTGCTGTTGCACTTGTTGCGCGCAGGTGTAAGCATTGATGAACTAAGCCAAGGATTGAACGCGCGCTCCGGCCTGTTGGGGGTCTCCGGGACCAGCGGCGACATGCGCGAGCTGTTACGGTTGGAGGTGCAAGGGCATGAGGGCGCGATGCTTGCCGTCAACGCCTTCTGCCAGCGTGCGCGGAAATATCTCGGCGCTTATCTCGCGGTGTTGGGCGGAGCGGACGCGATTGTTTTCGGCGGTGGCATAGGCGAAAATGCGCCGCAGATTCGCGCGCGCATCCTCTTAAATATGGAGTGGTGCGGCCTGATGCTCAATGAACCGGCCAACGCGACGGCGATGGGTGTGGAGAGTTGTATCTCCGAGCCCCGTTCAGCGCAAAAAGTTTATGTAATCCCCGTGGATGAAGAATTGCTGATTGCAAAGGATATATGCCGGCTTTAGCAAGACTCATGCAAATCGCCGCAGTATTAGGCGGCTACCTGATAGGGTGGGTGCTGGGGCGGTGGCTGCATCGGCCCGCCAAGGTCACTCCCGCGCAAAAATTTTGCCGCGCCTTGGAAAGATTGGGAGGCTCATTTGTTAAATTGGGCCAGGGCCTCAGCCTTCGCCATGATTTGCTGCCGAACGATTATATTATCGCGCTGCAGGCATTGCAGGATGATGTGCCTCCCTTCCCCGGCGATATAGCCATTAAAGAAATAGAAAATGCCCTGGGAAACAGCATAGAAAATCTTTTCGCGGAGTTTGATGCGACGCCGCTTGCGGCCGCTTCCATTGCCCAGGTGCACAAGGTGCGCCTGCATGGCGGACGTCTCGCGGTCGTAAAAATCCGGCGCCCCGGAATCAAGGCCCAGATAGATCAAGACATGCGGATACTAAAACTCCTGCTGCGCATCTTGACTGTCTTGATACCCGCTCTGCAACAGTATCAACCCTTGGAGATAGTCCGCGAGATTTGGACCAATCTGCGCAAGGAAACGGATTTCAGGCAAGAGGCGCGCAACGTCCGGCGCTTTGTAGAAGCGTTCAAGGATTCGCAGACTATCCATATTCCCGCCGTGGTGGATCAACTCTACACCGAATCCGTGCTGGTGCAGGAATTGAGCAGCGGGCTGCGAGTGGATGATCCGGGCATTAAAGAAAGGGGCCCGCAACTTGCGCAGGCCTTTGTGGAGGCCTATGTGCACCAGTTTTTTGTGATGGGCGTGTTCCACGGCGACCCGCATCCCGGCAATCTGTTCATTACGGCTAATAACCGCATCTGTTTTCATGACTTCGGGATAGTTGGCTTCCTGGACCAGTCCACGCGCAAGAATCTTGCCGCGCTCATGCAGGCCTTCGTAAGACAAGACAGCGATTGGATGTTGGATAGCTATCTAGATTTAGGTATGCTGGGAGGAGAGATGGATCGCAGCGAATTCCGGCACGGTCTGGAAGAAATGCTTGAAGACTATGCCCACCTGCCTCTCAAAGACTGGTCTTTTGCCGAAGCCTTCATGCGGATCACCCACCTCGGCAGAGGGCAGAATATCCGTGTTCCTCACAGCCTACTGGTCTTGATGCGCGCGATGTTCTTGATGGAAAACACCGTGCGCAGCCTGGATCCGGATTTCAATCTTATGGACGGATTATTGGGGAAGGCTGAGCAGGTAGTACAAACATCGCTGCGGGAAACAAATCTTAGCGATGCGACGGCACGACTGAGATATGAATCGGGTGTGGCGGTGCAGGAGATGCCGGCGGTCTTGAGCGCATTGCTGCGCCGGCTGCGCAGGGACGGATTGCAACTGCGCGTGCGTCATCACGGCCTGGAGGATCTGGAAAGGCACTTGGATCGCAGCAGTAACCGGATGGCGCTGGCGCTGGTCACGCTGGGACTCTATATCGCCGCTTCCTTACTCATGCAGAACAGCACAGGGCCGCGCATAGCCGGTATGCCGGTGTTTGCCATCATGGGTTATGGTTTGGCGTTGTGGTTTACCTTTCGTCTGGTGAGGGGCATTTCACGTTCCGGACGGCTATAGCCGATCCATAATTTTACAATGAGGGCGTAATGGAACTTACATTTTTGGGGGCGACGGGGACCGTTACTGGATCCAAATACCTGGTCAACACCGGGTCAAAAAAGATCCTGGTGGATTGCGGTCTGTTCCAGGGTTACAAGCACCTGCGCTTGAGAAATCGCGCGCCCCTACCTGTGAATCCCGCTGAGATTGATGCGGTCGTGCTGACCCACGCACACTTGGATCACAGCGGCTATCTACCGTTGCTTATTAAAAACGGATTTTCCGGCAAGGTATATTGTAGTGAGGCGACACGCGATCTGTGCGCCATCCTGTTGCCGGATAGCGGACATCTGCAGGAGGAAGAGGCGAGGTACGCCAACAAGCGCGGTTATTCCAAACACACCCCTGCACTGCCGCTGTATACGCTGGAAGATGCCGAGCGTGCAATGCAGGCGTTCAGCCCCATCCCCTTTGAAAAAGATATTGCGCTGGGTGGGAGTCTGTCCGCGCGGCTCATTCAAAACGGCCACATCCTGGGTTCGGGCTGTGTGCGGATAAAGGACGCACGGACTTCACTGTTATTCTCCGGCGATCTGGGGCGCCCGAACGACCTCATCATGCATGCCCCCGAGTTGGTACGCCGGGCGGATTATCTGGTGATGGAATCCACCTATGGCAACCGCCGCCACGACCCGGAGGATCCGCAGATCGCGTTCGCCGAGATCATCCACCGCACCGTCGAGCGCGGCGGGACGATACTGATCCCGTCGTTTGCGGTGGGCCGCGCCCAGACCTTGCTCTACTATGTCCATCTCTTGAAGGCCACGCGCGCGATACCCGACATCCCCGTGTTTCTCAACAGCCCGATGGCGGCTGACGCCACACGCATCTTCCACAACCATCGCGGCGAACACCGCCTGACTGATGCGCAATGCGACGCCATGTGCCGTGCCGCACACATCGTCAACAGCGTCGAGGAATCGAAGGCGCTTAACGAACGCAAGGATCCTATGATCATCATCTCCGCAAGCGGCATGGCCACGGGAGGGCGCGTATTGCACCACCTGAAGGTGCTCGCGCCGGATGCGCGCAACACGATATTATTCGCCGGATTTCAGGCGGGCGGCACGCGTGGCGCCGCCATGCTGAACGGCGCAGAGGCGATCAAGATACACGGCGAGTACGTGCCGCTGCGCGCCGAGGTGGCGGCGCTGGATAATCTTTCCGCACATGCGGACTACGAAGAAATTATCGATTGGCTCAAACATTTTCACGCCCCCCCCAGGCAAACCTTCATCACCCACGGCGAGCCCGCTGCGGCGGATGCGCTGCGTCACCGCATCGAGGAGCGCTTACGCTGGAACGTTCGCGTGCCGGATTATCTCGAAAAGGTGACACTGATATGAATGGTTGTAATCCCACTACGCTTACCAAGCGCCTGCCGGAATGTTAAAATAGATCTTATGAAAAAGCTCATGGCAAATCGCCCGGATATCTTGAAGGCGCCCACGCGGGGAACCGAACCCTGGCAGCGGATGCTCAATGAAAATCCATTATTGGCGGTAAGGGTTCTGGAAAATATCATGGATGGAGTCCTCATTACCGATGCCGATGGCTATATTCAATATGTCAACCCGGCATTCGTTGCTATTACAGGCTATAGCGCAGATGAGGTCGTGGGCAAAAACCCTCGGATCCTGAAATCCGGCCACCAGGATGCGGAGTTTTATCAATACATGTGGACAACCCTCAATACCCGCGGGCAGTGGCAGGGTGAAATCTGGAACCGGCGCAAAAACGGAGAAATCTACCCGGAGTGGGAAAACATCGCTGTTATTAAGGATGGCGAGGACAACGTGACCAACTACGTGGCGATCTTCAGCGACATCACCGTGCTGAAAAGCATGGAACGCCGCTTTCATCACCTTGCCCATCACGATCCGCTCACCGGTCTTCCGAACCGTTTGCTGTTTCAGGATCGTTTCCAGTTGGCCCTGGTGCAGGCGAAGCGCCAACAACAGGCGCTGGCGGTGCTGTTTATTGATATCGACAACTTCAAGACGATCAATGACACGCTGGGACACGCCGTGGGCGATCAACTGATAAAAACGGCCGCAGAACGTCTCACGCAATGTGTGCGCAACGCCGATACCCTCGCGCGCCTGGGCGGCGATGAATTTATTGCGCTGCTCGTCAACGTAAAAAATCCACAGGATGCCGAGCGTGTCGCCAAAAAAATCATCTCCGCAGTGGCCAAGGTCTTTGTCGTGGAGGGCCACGAACTTTCCATCACGGCCAGCATCGGAGTGAGCCTTTATCCCCGAGACGGTCAGGACACCGGCGTTCTCATCAAGAACGCCGATACTGCCATGTATCGGGCCAAACAGCACGGCAAAAATAATTATCAGTTATACACACCTTCTAAATAGAGAATACAGGTTAATTATTGTAATCTCCTCCTGTGAATCCCGCTGAGATTGA
>JAMDBH010000009.1 GCA_023487615.1 Gammaproteobacteria bacterium | reverse complement strand
GGTCGCCGCATACTCGGAGGCGCCATGAGATGTGTCATTATTATAATTGCGGTCGGACAGGATTGCGTTACAATCCTTGAAATCAGGCTGAAAATGACAAAAGAATCAGACGCCAGGGAGAATATCGACCGCCTGCTGGAACAAGCGAGGCGGGAGATAACTTACAATAGACACGTCGCCCACGCTTATGAGCTTGTGACTTATGGCGCTGCATCCTGAATTCCCGAAATCGCCCTATGCCGAACTGCTGCCAGACCAGCGCTGGTTTCCGGCCGCGGAAGAGCTTCGCAGCACAGCGTATGAAAAGCTGCTGCCGCCGCTGGTTGCCAAAATTCGCGGCGAGGTTTCGAAGTGGCGGGCCGATAGTTATGCGGGTGCTTCGGATACATCGCGCGCACTTCTGAACTGGTGGTTCGAGACCGAGCACTTGGTTGAGCAGGCCGATGGAACGCTGTCACCGTTCCGTTATTACTTCGCCCAGCGCGAAGCGGTGGAGACGGTGATCTGGCTGCATGACGTGCGCAAGGTGCGCGACAAGTTCGATCTGTTGCGCTTCGACGCCTCTGGCGCCGTTTCGACAAATATGTTTGACGAGGACTGGCCGCGTTATGTCGTGAAGATGGCGACTGGTGCGGGCAAGACCAAAGTGCTGTCGCTGCTCATCGCCTGGAGCTTTTTCCACAAGCGCTATGAACCCGACTCGGTTCTGGCGCGAAATTTTCTCCTGATAGCACCGAATATCATCGTCCTCGACCGGCTGCGCGCCGACTTCGACGGACTGCGTATCTTCTTCAACGACCCCATTCTTCCGGACAACGGCTATCAAGGCCGCAACTGGCGCGACGACTTCCAGCTCACGCTGCATATTCAGGATGATGCCCGCGTCGTGTGGGATACGGGCAACCTCTTTCTCACCAATATCCACCGCGTCTATCTCGGCGACGTGCGTGAACCGTCGCTGGACGACGAAGATTTGCGCGACTACTTCCTCGATCCATTCGGCCCAAAGCCTGTGGGCAAGACCACCGACAGTAAGACCGATCTCGGCGAAGTCGTGCGCGAAATAGACGAACTGGCTGTGTTCAACGATGAAGCGCACCATATCCACGACCCGAAGATGGCCTGGTTCAAAAGCATTCAGGACATCCATCACCGCATGTTGCAAAAAGATGGTCGCCTGGCCTTGCAGGTGGATGTAACCGCCACACCTCGGCACGATAACGGCGCGATCTTCGTGCAGACTGTCTCGGACTACCCGCTGGTCGAAGCCATTTACCAGAATGTGGTTAAGCACCCAGTGTTGCCCGACCCAGCGAGCCGCACCCGGCTGCAAGAGCATAAGAGCGCGATTTTCACCGAGCATTACGCGGACTATTTGCAACTCGGCATCGAAGAGTGGCGCAAGAGCTATGCCGAGCACGAGGCTCTGGGCAAAAAAGCTGTGCTGTTCGTCATGGTGGACGATACCCGCAACTGCGACGAGGTCGGCGAATACTTGCGCAAAATCTGTCCAGAACTCGAGGGCGACGCCGTGCTCGTCATCCACACCAAAAGCAACGGTGAGATTTCCGAAGCCGCGTCCAGCAAAAACGAGGAAGAGTTAAGAAAGCTCCGTCGTGAAGCCAATGCGATTGATTCCTGGGAAAGCCCGGTCAAAGCCATCGTCTCCGTGCTGATGCTCAAGGAAGGCTGGGACGTGCGCAACGTCACCACCATCGTCGGTCTGCGCGCATACGTCGCCAAGAGCAATATCCTCCCTGAGCAAACCCTCGGTCGAGGCCTGCGCCGCATGTACTTCGGCTCGGACATGCCCGAAACTGTCTCGGTTATGGGTACGGCCGCCTTCATGGAATTTGTTGAATCGCTCAAAACCGAGCAGGGTGTAGACTTCGAGTACAAGCCGATGGGGCCGGATACCGGTCGCAAGGACTCGCTCATTGTCGAAGTGGACACGCAGAATGCCGACAAGGACATCGAAGCGCTGGACATCGAATTGCCTCGGCTCACGCGGCGCTTCAACCGCGAATACAAAGACCTCGATGCACTCGACCCCGCAAAATTCGGCAATGCCAAACTCCTGCTCAAGCCCTTCACGCCGGAGCAAACACGCGAGATCGTCTTCAAGACCATGCTCGATGCTGAGGTGCATCACACCATCCAGTTAGATGGCGCTGGCCCCGCCGACTACCGATCCGTCGTCGGCTTTTTCGCGCGTCAATTATTGAAGGAGCTGCGCCTCGTTGGGGGCTATGACATTCTTTATCCCAAGGTGAAGGCGTTCATGGGCGGGCATCTGTTCGCGGCATCGCCGGTGAATCTGGAAGACCCGGTGGTGCTGCGCAATCTCTCCGAGCCAGAGGCAGGGAAGATTCTGTTCGATGCATTCAAAACCGCCATCAACGCGCTCACCATCCAGGACACCGGCTCGGTGCGAATCGAAGACCGCATCCGCCTGCGCGACACGCGCCCCTTTCGCACCGAGAACCGGCCTCATTTCATACCGAAGAAATCGCTGTTCAGCAAAATTGTCGGTGAGCCGCACGCTGGCGGCTTCGAACTGACCTTCGCCGGTTTTCTCGACGCTGCACCGGACGTCGCATCGTTTGCCAAAAACTATCTCGCCGTCGGCTTCAAGATCGACTACGTCAAGGCCGACAGTGATCTCTCGAACTATGTCCCCGACTTCATGCTGAAAACTACCGACGGCACGGTCTGGATCGTCGAAACCAAGGGTCGCGAAGAACGCGACTTGCCGCAGAAAATGACTCGTTTGCGCCAGTGGTGTGAGGACGCAACGAGTGCGAGCCGGGCCGAGGGCGGGCCGACTTACCGCTTCGTGTACGTGGACCAGAAGGGGTTCGAAAAGCATCCACCGCGAGACTTCGCCGGTCTGGCCGCTACCTTCACCGAGTACCAGGCGTGAGTGACAACTTCTCCGATTACCTCGTCTTCGTGGACGAAAGCGGAGACCATGGCCTCGATGCCATTGACCCCGGTTATCCGGTGTTCGTGTTGGCCTTTTGTGTTATCAGCAAGGCTGATTATGTGGGCAAGATCGTTCCGGCGATTCAGCGCTTCAAGCTCAAGCACTTCGGCCACGACAACATCGTTCTGCACGAGCGGGATATCCGCAAGGACGTCGGTGACTTTGCCTTTCTCAAATCAAGGGAGAAGAAAACAGTTTTCCTGGACGAATTGACGCAGATTGTGGCGGACGCGCCCTTTTCCCTGATCTGTTCGGTTATCTGCAAAGAGGCGCTGAAGCAGAAATATTCAAATCCCGACAACCCTTATCACATCGCGCTGGGGTTCGGGCTTGAGCGGGCTCATTATTACCTGCAGGGGCGAGGTGTCGGTGCTGCCAAAACCCATGTGATTGTGGAGCGGAGAGGCCGGAGAGAAGACGCCGATCTGGAGCTGGAGTTCCGGCGCGTTTGCGATGGGGCAAACTACCACGGCGAAAAGTTGCCTCTGGAGATTGTATTCGCAGATAAGAAGGCAAACTTGTCGGGGTTGCAGTTGGCTGATTTGGTTGCACGTCCGGTTGGCATGAGTATTCTTCGTCCGGATCAGGCGAACCGCGCGTTCGAAGTGGTGGCAGGGAAATTTTATACTAACGCCAGTGGCAAGCGGCTGGGATGGGGGTTGAAATGCTTCCCGTAGAAAGCAAAAGGCCCCGACGTATCCGCCGAGGCCAGTTGCCGACCGGGAATCCCCAGTCCAAAGACTTTGACCCAATCCACAAGGACATTATCGGCATTTTATGGTGAAAAGTACAATATTTTCCTTTGGAGCTGGGCCTGTGCCAAGGTCGGAATTATCAAAGGGGCGTAACAAATGAATTATTATATCCTTTTGATAAATAACATAAATTGTTTGATAAATACATGCGCCAGCCACGTACTTCAACAGAATATTGAGCAATAAACCATGGCCAGACCAACAAAAGAAGCTTACGACCTCACCGACGCCGAGAAGCGCGACCTGACCCAGCTCATCCAGCAGGGCAAGCCGCTGCCGGAGAAATACCGCTTCATCCTGTTCGAGGACAAGCGCGAAGTGGAACTGGTATGGAACGGCAAGACCCGCGACGTATGCACCACCGTGCTACCCTTTCAGTCGCTGGAACACGTGGACGAGCCGCGCCAAGAGGCGCCGGAATCGCCACAGTTCGGATTGTTCGATACGCGCGGCCGCCAGCTCAAGGGCTGGACCAACAAGCTCATCTGGGGCGACAACAAGCTGATTCTCTCCAGCCTCAAGAGCGGCGCGCTGCGCCGCCAGATCGAGGACGCGGGCGGGCTGAAACTGATTTACATTGATCCGCCCTTCGACGTCGGCGCCGACTTCTCCATGGACATCGAGATCGGCGGCGAGACCTTCCACAAGGAACCGAACCTGCTGGAACAGATCGCCTACCGTGACACTTGGGGACGCGGGGCGGATTCGTTCATTTCGATGATTTACGAGCGGCTGATTTTGATGCGGGATTTGCTGGCGGAGGATGGGAGTATTTATGTGCATTGTGATTGGCGGGTGAATTCGTTCGTTCGCCAAGCTCTCGACGAAGTGTTCGGAGCAAGTTGTTACCGCAATGAGGTCCGATGGAAACGCCAGCCGCCTCGCGGAGCCAAGGCGATCGCGCGTCAGTATGCGAAGAGTTCTGACACTATTCTTTACTACTCACGAAGTGACCGATATTGCTGGAACCCTCAGTTCAAGGAATATAGCCAGGAGTACATCAAGTCCAAGTTTGTCCACAAAGACAAAGATGGCCGAGTCTATCGTATCGACGCTATCGGAGATTACTCTGATGCATCAATCGCTGAATTTAGAAAGCGCGGACGAATATACGACTACCCATCTGGAAAGGTCGGACTCATTCGCTATCTCGACGAAGCAAAGGGCGAAGCAATTACGGATATTTGGATTGATGTTTCCGAAGTGAATTCCCAAGCTATTGAGGGCACAGGCTACGCGACGCAAAAACCTGAGGCACTGCTCGAACGCATCCTCAAATCCAGCAGCAACGAAGGTGATCTCGTCGCCGATTTCTTCTGCGGCTCCGGCACCACGGCGGCGGTGGCGGAAAAGCTAGGGCGTAAGTGGATCGCCACCGACCTCGGCAAGTTCGGCATTCACACCACGCGCAAGCGGCTGATTCAAGTGCAGCGCGAGTCTAAGGACGCGGGCAAACCGTTCCGCGCCTTCGAAGTGCTGAACCTCGGCCGCTACGAGCGCCAAGCGTACCTCAATGTCGGCGGACGACTCAGTGGCAAACAAAAAGAACAAGCGCTGGCGCAAAAGGAGCGCGAGTTCCGCGAACTGATCCTGCGCGCATACCGTGCCGAGCCGCTGGAAGGCGAGAGTTTTTTTCACGGTAAGAATGCAGGTCGGTTAGTTGTCATCGGCCCCATCAATCTGCCCGTGGGTCGGCTGTTCGTGGAAGAGGTCATCACCGAATGCCGCAAGCGCGGTGCCTCGCGCGTGGACATGCTCGCCTTTGAGTTCGAGATGGGCCTGTTCCCGGCAGTGCTGGATGAGGCGAAGCAAAAAGGCATCGACCTCACACCGAAGCAGATTCCTCCCGAAGTATTCGACAAGCGCGCGGTAGAAAAAGGCCAAGTGGTGTTTTTCGACATCAGCTTCATCGAAGCCACGCCGCGCTACCACAAGAAAGACAAGTTCACGCTCCAGATCGAGTTGACCGACTTTTCCGTTTACTACACCCAAGGCGCGGCGGAAGCCGCCGCTGCGAGCCTCAAGGACGGCAAAAGCCAAGTCGTGTGCGAACAGGGCCAACTCATCAAGGTGAGCAAAGACAAGGATGGCGTCGTCACGCGCGAGACGCTCACCAAACACTGGGCCGACTGGGTGGACTACTGGGCAGTGGACTTCGACTACATGAGCCGCAAGGAAATCATCAAGGTCGCCAAGGATTCTGGCGTGACGGACGATTCGCCCTCTCTCTCAGCAGCCCCTCTCCCGCAAGCGGGAGAGGGTGGCCGGAGGCCGGGAGAGGGCGAATTCGAAGAACGCTGGACCGGTAGCTACATCTTCGAGAACGAATGGCAAAGCTTCCGCACCCGCAAAAACCGCGACCTGGAATTCATCTCCGCACCCCACATCTACGCCAAAGCGGGCCGCTACACCGTCGCCGTGAAAGTGATCGACATCTTCGGCAATGATACGATGGTACTCGTGCCGGTAAGTGTGGGGTGAATATAATGAATGAGCCCAGAGTCCACGCTTGCCTTTATTACGAACTCGATGGTGGTTACGTTGGGTTTCTTTATTGCTCAGGGAGGTATCTGCTTCGGTG
>JAMDBH010000151.1 GCA_023487615.1 Gammaproteobacteria bacterium | reverse complement strand
AAAACAGATAGGGGTGGATCATGCCCAAGGCTATGGCATTGCCAAACCCCAGCCGTTTGAAGTTATCGCACAGTACCAACTGGTGAGCGAGGCGTCTTGAGTATTATGGGCTGGGACTGGTTATCTTATGCCCGCTCCACATATTCACCCGTACCGGTGTTGATTTTGATGCGGTCGCCCACGCTGATAAATTGCGGCACCAGGATGCTCAGCCCCGTCTCTAATATTGCCGGCTTGTATGAGCTGGTCGCGCTCTGACCTTTCACAACCGGGTCGGCCTCTATGATTTCAAGAATGACATTGGACGGCAGCTCGACCGAGATCAACCTGTTGTCATAGAGCTTGGCCTGTATCTCTGTGTTGGGGAGTAGGTACCCCATCTCTTTTTCGAGGAATCCGCGCGGCACGCTCAAGGGTTCGTAGCTCTCGTTATCCAGAAATACCAGCGCGTCGCCGTCCTCATAGGAATAGAGCATCTTGTGTGTTTCGAGTTCGATTTCCTCCACTTTGTCCTCAGCACGGAATCGTTCATTGAGTTTGGTCCCGGTCTCGATGTCTTTCATCTCAACCTGGGCAAAGGCCCCGCCCCGGCCGGTCTTGACGTGTTCTACCTTGATAACCCGCCAAAGACGGTTCTGGTAGTCTAATAGAGTGTTGGGGCGTATGGATGAGGCGGCGATTTTCATGTTTAGGCTCTCTTGATTGGAGTACGATGATTATAAACCGTGCCGTTAGGATTGAGCCATTACCAGTTGTCTATCATGCCGAAAAGTCAGTTCTAAGATTGAAAATACATCATTAGATTCAATATATTATTAAACGTAATTAATGTGCATTATAATGTCAGGATGAAAAAAGCCAGCGCCCATTTCGATGCCAAGGGCTTTCTCAAAACCCTGACCGGCCGCCCTGGGATCTACCGCATGCAGGACGCCAAGGGTGAAGTGCTTTATGTAGGCAAGGCGCGCAACCTCAAGAAGCGTGTGACGAGTTACTTTCGCGCGTCCAATGACGCCAAGACGCAGGCAATGGTCGTGCAGATCCACGCTATCGAGGTGACCGTCACGCACACCGAGACCGAGGCGCTGATCCTGGAAAACACCCTGATTAAGGAGTTGCAACCCCGCTATAACGTACTGCTGCGCGATGACAAGAGTTATCCGTTTATCTATCTCTCCAGCACGGATGACTTCCCGCGTCTGGCCTTGCACCGCGGCGCCAAGCGGGCCAAAGGCCGTTACTTCGGTCCCTATCCCAGCGCGAGCGCGGCGCGCGAAAGCCTGCATCTGCTGCAAAAGGTGTTTCCCGTCCGCCAGTGCGAGGATGTCTTTTTCAAGAATCGCTCGCGCCCCTGTTTGCAGTACCAGATCAAACGCTGCACCGCGCCCTGCGTGGGGCTGGTGGACAAGGAGACCTACCGGCAAGACGTACAGCATGCGGTGATGTTTCTGGAGGGCAAAAGCCACCTGCTCACCGATGAGCTGGCCGCGCGCATGGAGTCAGCCGCATCACAGCTTGATTTCGAGCGCGCCGCGCACTACCGCGACCAGATCGCCATGCTGCGGCGGGTGCAGGAACATCAATATGTCAGCGGCGAAAGGGGGGATCTCGATGTGATCGCCTGCGCAGTTCGCAATGGCGTGGCGTGCGTGCAGGTGTTTTATGTCCGCGCCGGACGTAACCTCGGCAACAAATCCTTTTTTCCGCGCGCACCCGCGGGCGCCGGCGCAGCTGAGGTGCTGAGCGCCTTTATTTCGCAATATTATCTGGCCGATCCCGCGCGGGGCGGAGAGCCGGCCAACGGCAAAGAGATCCCCAGTGAGATTCTTATCAATCTCCCACTGGATGAGCAGGGGCTATTGCAGCAGGGTCTGGCGGCGCAGGCGGGCCACAAAGTGACGATTACGCATGCGGTACGCGGTGAGCGGGCGCGCTGGGTGCAGATGGCGGTTGCCAACGCCGGGCATGCCTTGGCCTTTGAACTCTCTAACAAGGGTACCATCCGCCAGCGCCTGGAGGACTTGAAGTCCTTGTTGGATCTCGATGCGACGCCGCAGCGGCTGGAATGTTTCGACATCAGTCATACCATGGGCGAGGCGACAGTAGCCTCCTGCGTGGTGTTTGACGGCAATGGTCCGCTGAAATCCGATTATCGCCGCTTTAACATTCAGGGCATTGCCCCAGGCGATGATTACGCCGCCCTGCGTCAGGCCCTGTCCAGACGTTATACACGACTTCAGCAGGGCGAGGGCAAACTCCCCGATGTACTGTTGATAGATGGCGGCAAGGGCCAGGTCGCCCAGGCGGAGAAGGTGTTGGAGGAGTTACAGGTTACGGGCGTTACGCTAGCCGGTGTGGCCAAGGGTCCCGGGCGCCGGGCGGGATTGGAGAGCCTGTTCTTGTCCGCCACCGGCGCGCCCGTTATACTGCCGGAGAACTCCCCGGCCTTGCACCTGATACAACAGATTCGTGACGAGGCCCACCGCTTCGCCATCACCGGCCACCGCCAACGCCGCGCCAAGGCACGCACAACCTCTACGCTGGAGGGGATCCCCGGCATGGGACCACGCCGCCGCCAGGTATTGCTCAGCCATTTCGGCGGGCTGCACGAGGTGGCGCGGGCCGGGGTCGAGGATCTTACTCAGGTTCAGGGTATCAGCCGCGAAATCGCCCAGAGGATTTATGACAGCTTTCACAGCGATTAAGCACGCCTATTTACCGCAGAGAACGCAGAGGGAAACTCTCGGGTTTGCTTCTTCTCCGCGTCCTCCGCGATGAAGCTTTTTTATAGAAAGGACTAGGATATATGTTAGACAGCACTCCGACAGCAGGAGTCCGAGCCGCCTCATGGATGGGCATTCCTAATCTGCTGACGCTGCTGCGTATCGGTCTGGTGCCGATCTTTGTGCTGGTCTTTTATCTACCGTTCAAGTCCGCCCATATCGCCACGGCAGCGATATTCGCGCTCGCTGCCGTCACCGACTGGCTGGACGGGTTTCTGGCCCGTAAGCTCGGCCAGGTTTCCGCCCTGGGCGCCTTTCTTGACCCGGTCGCCGACAAACTGATGGTCGCCGTGGCCTTGGTCTTGCTGGTACAGACCCATCCAACCGCCTGGTTTGCGCTGCCTGCAGCGGTGATCGTAGGCCGCGAGATCATCATCTCCGGCCTGCGCGAATGGATGGCGGAGATCGGCAAGCGCACCTCGGTGGCCGTGTCCATCATGGGCAAGTTCAAGACCGGCAGCCAAATGCTGGCTCTCATATTATTACTGTACCGGGAGCCGATTGCAGGCCTGCCTGTCACGGCAATAGGGTTTGTCCTGCTCTACCTCGCCGCCGGCCTCACCCTCTGGTCCATGGTTATCTACCTGCGCGCGGCATGGCCGGGCCTGACATCCAGGTAATCAAAGTATTGCGATAGGGTGGTACTCCCCGCTACAATAGCCGACTTCTGTGACGCGGGAATAGCTCAGCGGTAGAGCACAACCTTGCCAAGGTTGGGGTCGCGAGTTCGAATCTCGTTTCCCGCTCCATAATAACTTAAAGAGGGTGGCCGTAGCCCTGCCTCACGAGTCACGGCTGGGTGGCAGAGTGGTTATGCAGCGGCCTGCAAAGCCGTGTACGTCGGTTCGATTCCGGCCCTAGCCTCCAATATAATCAAATAGTTATACTGTTATTGTTACCTATTTTATAGGTCTCACTTAAGCAATTTCACCAACCATCCCGCCCGGGTGGCGAAACTGGTAGACGCAAGGGACTTAAAATCCCTCGGCTTAAACAGCCATGCCGGTTCGAGTCCGGCCCCGGGCACCATAAAAAACAATAAGTTACAGTGTTTTTTTACTGTTGATATGCCGTCAGCGTGTTTCCATACATGTCTCCACACGTGAACTTGGTTTACTCGGGTTTCTCATTTATGCTTACGGACTACCCGCCTTTCTTGCTATACCTTTCAAGATATGAGATATTCGTCGAGCCGTACCTACTCGCTAGTGTTGCATGCTGACGCCGAGGCTGACCTTAATCGCATTTATGGAGAAGATGAGGGCGCGGGGGCAGATATAGATGTTTTTCTGGAAGAAGCCAAGAATAATCAAGAAACCCTGGATAACCTAACGCGTAAAGGCTACGTTCAGTATGGTGAATGGCCCTTTAACGTAAAGGAGTGGGAAGAGGCGAAACGTTCCAAATACATCTTATGGCGCGTCAGGCTGTTATGGCTCGAAGGTCCTGCCGCCAAGTATCGAATCGTCTATGCCTTTCATCCCATCCAGTATCGTTACTATATCCTTGGAATTGTTGAACGAAATTTTAACTACGACCTCAAACATGAACGCTCAAAAAAAATCATCGCAGCCTACGACGACCTCAACATCCCCCGCTATTAAGCGCAACGTCTATCCCTATGACGTAGTAAACCCGGGAACCCGAGCCGAAAATGTGTTGGCCATCGTTGCCCATGTTGTTTATGCTCCGCTGCCTGCCGGTTATCGTGAGATTGACGACGTAGTGCGGGAGAGGGAAAACAATCCTCGCCACGCTTCCGCCCTGGCTCGTGCTCGCCAACGCTTGGCAGCACAAGTCGAAGAAGTGGCGCAAAAGACTACCGTCGCCTCGTTACGACTGAAGGCCGGTTTGTCACAAGCCAAAGTTGCCGAACTCCTCGGTAATTCACAATCTAGCTACTCCCTCATTGAGTCTGGCCGGCGTACAGACATATTCCTCTCGACCTTTGAGAAACTAGCAGATATTTTCCACGTTTCCCGTGACGAACTCTCTGCCTCCATCAAGAACACTCAAGAGAAAGCATCGTGAGTCATATTTCTCGGCATCTCGAAGTTATTTACTGTGACGACATCCGCGAAGAAGTTAACCACAAGTTTTCCTATATAGGTGTTTACTCTGGGGAACTGATCGTACAAACAGCTCCGGTATTGCTGCCGAAGTTATGTATCGGAGTAAAAGTAGTCACGGATATGGACGATCCTTTTGAGACCCTCGAAGTTCGTGTCGTCAAAGTAAAAGGTGAAGACGAAACCGAACTGTTGTCTACAGGCACTACCTCTCCGCCTACCGAGCTGCCTAGGCCAGATGGTTCAGCCCTCATCGTCGCGCAAATGCACTTCACACTGATCCCTTTCCATATTGACGAAGAAACTAGCCTTCGAGTTAAAGCAATTACCGAGCGCGAAGAACTACGCGGGATAGGTCTACGCATCCGTATAGTTCCACCTCCAGCTCCTCCGACAGTTCAATAAATCCACCGGTGTAAAACCCGTCGTCATTTCGCGGCGAATGCTGCCATCTAATTGTTCCTTAGTTTCCCCTTAACGGGGAAGGTTGAGAAGGGGGTCATGGTTACTCGATTGGCCTATAAAACTTCACGCCAAACTTAATCTTCGTTTTGCCCTGCGACTTGCGATGCAGATTGGTATCGCGCAGGGAATATACACAACCGCAATATTCCTGTTGGTAAAAGTGTTCTGCTTTAGAAATCTCCACGGTGCGGGCGCTGCCGCCGCCCTTGCGCCAGTTGAAGGTCCAGTAGGACAAATTTTCATGGCGCGCTGCAGCCCTTTCCCCGCAGCGGTTGATTTGATCCATGTCCTTCCAGCGTGAGATGCCGAGCGAGCTGGTGAAAACCTTGAAGCCATGCTCGATGGCGTATAGCGCGGAACGTTCAAAGCGCATATCGAAACACCGGGTGCAGCGTTCACCGCGTTCGGGCTCGTATTCCAGACCTTTAATGCGGGCAAACCAGTTGTCGGTGTCGTAATCCAAATCCACAAACGGCACGCCCAGTTTCTCGGCGTAGCGCTTATTTTCTGATTTCCGTAGCTCGTATTCGTGCTTGGGATGGATGTTGGGATTGTAAAACAGAATCGTATAATTTATCCCGGAGCGCTTCATTTCGCTCATGATATCGGCCGCACACGGCGCACAGCAAGAGTGCAATAGGACGCGCCGTTCTCCATCGGGCAGAGGCAGGGAAGGGCGATCAGAATTTGTTGCGGGATTCATGTTAAGCTCCATGTATGGATATTATAGCCTCGTTCAAATATAACACCAGACATGACACTCACTGAACTTCGTTACATCGTCGCGGTGGCGCGGGAGCGTCACTTTGGCCGCGCCGCACAGGCATGCTTTGTCAGTCAGCCGACTTTAAGCGTGGCGATACGCAAGCTGGAAGAAGAGCTGGGCGTGGCCCTGTTCGAGCGCGGCACGAACGAGGTGACGCCCACCCCCGTCGGGGAACGTATCGTCACGCAGGCCCAACGTGTCCTGGAGCAGGCGGCCGCCATCAAGGAGATCGCCCAACAGGGAAAAATTATACA
>JAMDBH010000131.1 GCA_023487615.1 Gammaproteobacteria bacterium | reverse complement strand
TTTCCGCAGGATGTAGCGCTCTTGCATCCGAGACCTGATGAAATCCAAAACTGGAATTATATACCAGCGCCGCTTGCAATGCCGCCTTGCAGGCGCTGACCAATGGGTTCACACTGAATGTTACCGGAATGACTTAAGGAGGATGTTACGATGAGCCAAGCGCAGCCGCCCCACGGTGTCAACGAAAGGCTGGTTCAGGCCTATAACCACATGCTGGAGCGGATTAAGACCGCCACCCAGCAGGCCGGGCACGAGACCCTATCCACCCTGCAACAGCACATCGAAAACGCAAAACACAAGGCCGTGGAATTGGGCGAACTGACGCGCGAAGAGGCCGACAAGATTGCCACCTATCTGAAACGCGATCTGCATGATGCGGCCCAGCATTTGAAGGAAACGGGCAAAGAGTTCGGCGACTGGCTGCGTTTTGATCTGGAGTTGATCGAGGAAAGGGTGGCCGAGATGTTCTCTCTGCTGGTAGACCGCACCCGCGTGGAACTCGACCGGCTCGCGCTTTATGCCAAACAGCCAAGCGACCAAAAAACGGAGCAGTGGCATACCGGCGAAGTGACCGGGATCGGCACGCTGCGCTGCACCATGTGTGGCCAATTGATGCACTTCCATGCCACCGGCCACATTCCGCCTTGCCCGAAATGCCACGGCACGGAGTTCCGCCGCGCCCGCGCGACGGATTAGTTTACGACCGCACTCGCGCTTCGGTTGTAGAAGGGCACGCTCACTGCGATTAAGACCAGACCCAGTAGCACCGGAATGTTCCCCCAATATACGTAGGGTGTTACACCCTGCATTGGCTGCATCGTACCGCTCAGCACATAGGTCTTGAACTGCGGTGAGGCGGCGGTGACCTTGCCTTTGTGATCCACGATCGCCGAGATGCCGTTGGTGGTGGCGCGCAGCAGCGGGCGGCCGGTTTCCAGCGCGCGCATGCGGGACATTTGCAGGTGCTGCGGCGGGGCGAAGGAGTCGCCGTACCAGGCGTTGTTGGTGAGGTTTACCAACACACTCGCCTCGGGTAGTTGGCGGATGACTTCCTCGCCAAACGCATCTTCATAGCAGATGGTGCCGGCGATTTTATGACCGGCGGCCTGCAACAAGGGCTGATGAGGCGGGCCTGGGCTGTATCCCGACATGGGCAAATCGAAAAATTTAATGAGGCCGCGCAGCCAGTCGGCGTAGGGGACGTAATCGCCGAACGGCACCAGATGTTGTTTGAAATAAAAACCTTCGCTACGCCCCAGGCTCATCATGCTGTTGTAGTAACGGCCGGTGTCCGGGTCCTCGACTGAAAGTCCAAGAATCAGATCGGTGTTGTGCCGGCGCGCTGTGGCGGCCAATTGAGCAAGATAATTATCGGCGACCTCATGATAAAACATCGTGATAGCCGCCTCCGGCCAGACAATGAGATCGTCGCCCCAGCGTTGCGCGGTAAGCTGCGCATAAAGATCGAGCGTGCGCCGGCGCTGCTCCGGTTGCCATTTTATCTCTTGCGGGATATTGCCCTGGATGAGACTCACGCGCAGCGGTTTACCGTGCGGCTGGGTCCACGCGATGGGTGTGAGCAACGCGGAGCCGCCCCACAGCAAAACAAGCACTACCAGCGCACGCCCAAGGCGAGGTTTCGGTGCGGTAATCGCGTAGAGCAGCAGCCCCGCGCTCAGCGCCACGGCCCAGGATACGCCGTACACACCCAGGATGGGCGCGAGACCCGCCAGCGGGGCGCTGATCTGGCTATAGCCCAGATTCAACCATGGGAAGCCGCTCAGCACCCAGCCTCGCAACCATTCAAACAACACCCATGCAGCGGGAAAGATCAGCAACAGTTTTACAGCGAGTGTGCGCTGTGCGTAGAACCGCGTCACTGTGTAACCCAACAGCGCGGGAAACAGACTCAGCAGAGCGACGAACAGGCCGGTGAGAAACCCCGCGAGGAGGATGCTGGCCTCGCCAAAGACATGGATGGCCACGTACACCCACGACACGCCGACGCCGAACATCCCCAACCCGAACAGCCAGCCGCGCCGGAAACCGCGCTTGGGAGTCGCTCCCGGCGTCCTGCCTCCCGCGACATTAGTACATCCCTGTACGTCAGAAGTGTCCAGCCAGGTCAGATACAGCAACGCCGGGGCAATAACGGCGAGCGGAAAGAGGTGAAAGGGGGCAAAGGCGAGCGGCAACAGAGCGCCGGCGAACAGGGCCAGCAGGTCGCCTCTCCAACCCGCCGTCAGGGTGCCGAGCAGGCGCACGGAGCTAATTCCATTTTACAATCAAAAATTGAAATATTGTTCTGATAAAGCTTTACCACGGAGGGCGCGGAGGAGAAGTAAACCATTTTGATCTTATTTCTCTGCGTCCACCGCGGTGTACATTCATTTCGTTTTTGACTTCGAAAGGCTTTAAGCCTGAGTCTCGCTCTCTTTGGAGGCGGGCAAAGTCACACGCAACAGATGCAGGCGGCGATTGTCGGCGCGCAGCACCCTGAGCCGCAGGCGCCCGAGCTCCATGCCCTCGCCGCGTTTGGGCAAGCGCCCAAAATCGTGCACCACCAAGCCGCCGATGGTGTCGAACTCCTCGTCGCTGAAATCGGTGCCGAACTGTTTATTAAATTCTTCAATCGGGGTGATGGCCTTTACCGTATAGCTGATGTCACTGTGCTTGACGATATAGTTTTCTTCCTCGACGTCGTGTTCGTCCTCGATCTCGCCGACGATTTGTTCGAGCACGTCTTCAATCGTCACCAGGCCGGACACGCCGCCGTATTCGTCCACGACGATGGCCATATGGTTACGGCTGGCGCGGAATTCCTTGAGCAGCACGTTCAGGCGTTTACTCTCCGGAATAAACACGGCGGGGCGCAACACGTCGCGCACCTGAAAGGCGCCCTTGCGTCCGGCGCTGAAATAGGTCAACAAATCCTTGGCGAGCAGGATGCCGATCACTTCGTCGCGGCTCTCTCCGATCACGGGGAAACGCGAGTGCGCCGACTCGATGATGACCGGCAGGAATTCCTCGGGAGGCACATCACGCTCAACCACCACCATCTGTGAGCGTGGCACCATGATGTCGCGCACCTGCATCTCGGAGACTTGCAGCACGCCCTCGATCATCGCCAGCGCGTCTATGTCGAGGAGGCTGCGCCTTTGCGCATCGCGTAACAGTTCAACGAGTTGCTCGCGATCTTGCGGCTCACCTGAAAACGCCTGGCCCAGACGTTCCAGCCAGGAACGTTGAGCAGACTCACTAGGTCGGTCGTTCATAGATTTGGTAGTTCATGTTCAAGATAGGGATCGGGGTAACTCAATTTATCCATTATTCGCGTTTCGAGCGCTTCCATCGTACGGGCCTCTGCCTCGCGCTGGTGGTCATGACCCGCAAGATGCAGACAGCCGTGCACCACCATATGCGCCCAGTGCGCCTCGCTCGGTTTGTGTTGTTCCTGCGCCTCGCGCGCCACCACCGGGGCGCAAATCACTATGTCGCCCAGATAGTCCTGCACCGAAGGCGCAACTCCTTCCGGCGGCTCGAACGGAAAGGAGAGCACGTTGGTTGCCCCGCGTTTGTGACGATATGAACGATTCAGCGCTGCACCTTCCTGTTCATCTACTATCCTTACCGTGATTGAGCCACGCCGGTCCGTGAGCGCCGCCTGCGCCCAGCGGATAATCTCGGCCTCGCCGGGCAAACCTGCGGCAGGACAGGCATATTGGACGGCGACTTTGGCGGGTGAGGCGCCTGCGGCCGGTGAGGCGTGAGGAGTGAGGAGTGAGGAGTGATTACGCCTCACGCCTAACGCCTCACGCCTCACTGTTTTTCCAACCCCTAACCCCTCACTCCTTACTGTTCTTTTCACACCGCACCGGCTTGCTCAAAAGCTTCATACGCCGTGACGATGCGCTGCACCAGCGGGTGGCGCACCACGTCCTCCGCGCGGAAAAAACTGAAGCTGATACCCTCCACACCCTTCAATACCTCCACCGCATGACGCAGACCGGACTTGCGCTCGCGCGGCAGATCAACCTGGGTCACGTCGCCGGTGATGACCACCGTAGAGCCGAAACCGATGCGGGTCAAAAACATCTTCATCTGTTCGACAGTGGTATTTTGCGCCTCGTCGAGGATGATAAAGGCTTCGTTCAGCGTCCGCCCGCGCATGTAAGCGAGCGGCGCGACCTCGATGACGTTGCGTTCGATCAGTTTCGCCACGCGCTCAAAACCGAGCATCTCATAGAGCGCGTCGTACAAGGGGCGCAGATACGGATCTATTTTTTGGGCCAGATCGCCGGGCAAAAATCCCAGCCGCTCGCCCGCCTCGACCGCCGGGCGCACCAGTAGCACACGCCGTACCTGCTCACGCTCCAGCGCCTCCACCGCGCAGGCCACGGCGAGATAGGTCTTCCCCGTCCCGGCCGGGCCGATGGCGAAATTGATATCGTGGGACTGAATATTTTTGAGATAGCGTTGCTGGCTGGGGCTGTGGCCCTTGATCGTGCCGCGCGGTGTGCGGATGGAGACCCCCGCATCAGCAGCGCGCGGCGCTTCCGCTTCCGGGCGCGCCAGGTCCTCGATGTGCGCCTTATTGAGCGAGAGATGCACCTGCGCGGGGGTGAGCGATCCGCCGGCCGCCTGCGAGTAAAGATCTTTCAGCACCTCGCTCGCCGCCTGCACCGAGCCTTTCCCGCCGATGACGCGGAACACATTGCCGCGATTGGCGATCTCGACACCCAGGCGGCCTTCAACCTGCCGCAGGTGTTCATCAAACTGGCCGCACAGATTCGCCAGCCGCTGATTATCGGCGGGTTCGAGGGTGATATCGCAGGATTCAGGTGATTCTTCGGTAGCGCGGACAGAACGTACGCCACGCTTAAGCTGGCTTTTCACGGTACTAGTATACGAGAGCTACAAAAAGATTCAAGGAAGTCTAGCCGGTCGCCCGGTATGCTGCGTTTTCACAATCCGGTAACATTTCCGTTTCTACCAGCCTGCCGCGCAGCGAATTGGGCATCGCCTCCGTGATTAACACCTCGGCAAATTGTCCGATCAACCCGGCTGTGGCGGGAAAATTGACCACACGGTTATTTTCGGTGCGGCCGGCCATTTGCTTCGGATCTTTGCGCGAGGGCCGCTCCACTAAAATGCGCTGGCAGGTGCCGACCATCCGGCGGCTAAGCTGGTACGCCATTTGACTAATGCGTGCCTGCAAGATGTTCAAGCGCTCCTGCTTGCTCTCGTGAGACACATCGTCGGGCCGGCTCGCCGCGGGTGTGCCGGGGCGCGGGCTGTAAATAAAACTGAAGGACTGATCGAAACCCACTTCTTCAATCAAATTCATCGTGGCCTGGAAATCGGCGTCGGTTTCACCCGGAAATCCCACAATGAAATCGGAGGTGAGGCTGATCCCTGGCCGCACCTCACGCAGACGCTGAATCTTGTCTTTATATTCATCTACCGTGTAGTGACGATTCATCAAGCGCAAAATACGGTCCGAACCGCTCTGCACCGGCAGATGCAGATGATTGACCAACTCCGGCACGTCGGCATACGTCTCAATCAAATTATCGGAAAATTCCACAGGATGCGAGGTGGTGTAGCGTATGCGCGCTATTCCCTCGATGGCGGCGACGTAGCGAATGAGCAGCGCAAGATCGGCGACACCCCCGTCCTCCATCTCGCCACGATAGGCATTCACGTTCTGACCCAGCAAGGTCACCTCGCGCACGCCTTGCGCGGCAAGCTGACGAATCTCCTTCAGTACATCCGCCAGCGGCCGGCTCATCTCCTTGCCACGCGTGTAGGGCACCACGCAGAATGTGCAATATTTGCTGCACCCTTCGATGATAGAGACCAGCGCGACCGGCCCTTCGGCTCGCGGCATGGGCAGGTGATCGAATTTTTCGATTTCAGGGAAGGAAACATCCACCACCGGCCTGCGCAGTTTAAGCGTGTTCTCCAGCATCTCCGGCAGGCGGTGCAGGGTTTGCGGACCGAACACCATGTCTACATACGGCGCGCGCCTGAGGATGTTATCGCCCTCCTGGCTCGCCACACAGCCGCCCACGCCAATCACCCTCTCCGGCCGTTGCTGCTTCAATTCATGCCAGCGACCGAGATCCGAAAACAGCTTCTCGGAGGCCTTTTCGCGTATCGAACAACTGTTGAGCAGAAGTACGTCGGCCTCTTCAGGCGTGGCGGCCAACTCCAACCCGTGCGAGCGCGCGAGCAAGTCCGCCATCTTGGCGGAGTCGTACTCGTTCATCTGGCATCCAAAGGTTTTGATGTAAAGTTTGCGCGGCATGTTACGGCAAATCAATCCTCAAATTTCGGCGTCGAGCCAATCTTGTGGATACTCAAATCCGCGCCGGCGTATTCTTCTTCTGGACTGAGGCGGAGTCACCCGTA
>JAMDBH010000007.1 GCA_023487615.1 Gammaproteobacteria bacterium | reverse complement strand
TATGCGCGTATCGCCGCACTGCTGAATCCCGTCGCCCGCCAAGAGGGTATACACCCGGCCGCAGTGGTCAGTCCCGCCAGCCGCATACATCCCAGCGCCTGGATCGGTCCCTTGTGTGTGGTTGAAGAAGGCGTCCAGATCGGCGCGCGCGCAAGCATCGGACCGGGCTGCATGATCGGGCGCAATTCCAGGGTTGATGAGGACAGCATGCTGCTTGCACAGGTCACCCTTTGTCCCGACAGCCAAATCGGGCGGCGCGCGCTGATACATCCGGGCGTGGTGATAGGTAGTGACGGCTTCGGACTCGCCAACGACAACGGCGTCTGGGTGAAAATCCCCCAGTTGGGCCGGGTGCGGATCGATGACGACGTGGAGATCGGCGCCAACACTACTATAGACCGGGGCGCGCTGGACGACACCGTGATAGAGGAAGGCGTAAAGCTCGATAATCAAATCCAGGTGGCGCACAATGTGCGGATCGGCGCCCATACCGCGATCGCCGCCTGCGTGGGTATTGCCGGCAGTACCACCATCGGCAAGCGCTGCACCATAGCCGGCGGGGTGGGCATCAACGGGCATATCGAGATCGCCGATGATGTGCACATCACCGGCATGACCATGGTGACCAAGTCCATCTTTCAGCCGGGCGTATATTCCTCAGGCATTCCCGTGGAACCCAACGCCGTCTGGAAAAAGAACGTGGTGCGCTTCCGGCAGTTGGAAGACATCGTGCGTCGGCTCAAGGCCCTGGAACAGGGCGGCGATGAAACCGCCTCTTGAACATAACGTTGTGTGCAACTACAACAACATCTAATAAAACCTCATGGAGACGCACGTGAATCAGATGGATATCCACGAGGTGCTCAAGCACCTGCCCCACCGTTATCCGTTCTTGTTGATTGATCGCGTGCTGGAGTGCACCCCGGGGAAATCACTCAGCGCCCTCAAGAACGTGACCATCAATGAACCCTTTTTTCAAGGTCATTTCCCGCACCGGCCGGTGATGCCGGGAGTGATGATCCTCGAGGCGTTGGCGCAGGCCACTGGCTTATTGGCCATGCGCAGTCATGATGTGCGCCGTAATGAGGATGTCCTGTATTACCTGGTGGGTATAGATAAGGCGCGCTTCAAGCAACCGGTAGAGCCCGGCGATCAACTTATCCTGGAAGTGGAGCTGAAGCGTAACTTGCGCGGACTGGTGCAATTCACGGGTCTCGCCAAGGTCAACGGCAAGGTAGTCGCCGAGGCCGATCTTATGTGCACCAAAAAAGAAATCTCAGCATGATTCACGAACGAGCCATCATTGATCCCGGCGCGAAGCTGGGGTCGGGGGTTCACGTGGGCGCCTATTCCATCATCGGGGCGGAGGTGGAGATCGGCGACGGAACCTGGATAGGTCCGCATGTCGTGATTAACGGCCCCACGCGAATCGGCAGAGACAACAAGATATTCCAATTCGCCTCCCTCGGCGAGGCGCCGCAGGATAAAAAATATGCAGGCGAACCCACTTCGCTTGAGGTCGGCGACCGCAATGTCATCCGCGAATATTGCACCCTTAACCGCGGCACCGCGCAGGGCGGCGGTGTAACCCGGATCGGCGATGACAACTGGATTATGGCCTATGTGCACATCGCCCACGATTGCCTGATCGGAAACCAGACCGTCTTCGCCAACGGCGCCACCCTGGCCGGTCATGTGAGCGTTGGCGATTACGCCATCCTGGGCGGGTTTACCCTGGTGCATCAGTTTTGCGCCCTTGGCGCGCACTGTTTTTGCGGGATGGGCAGCGCCGTCTCCAAGGATGTCCCGCCTTATGTCATGGTCGCCGGCGGTCATGCGGCGGCGCCGCATGGAATCAATACCGAAGGGCTGAAACGGCGCGGCTTCAATTCCGAGACCTTGCGTGCGCTGCGCGACGCCTACAAGATCGTTTATCGGTCCGGCCTGACTGTTGAACAAGCCTTGGTCCAACTCGAGCCGCTGGCGCAGGTCCATGTCGAAGTGAACCAACTGGCCCTGTTTTTGAAAGCCTCGGCACGCGGAATCATTAGATGAGAGAAAAGAGGCAAGAAGGCAGTGAAAAGAGGCAAGAGCAAAGAGAAAAGCTACGTAAGCCTTCCCTTTTCTCTTTTCACTTTTTTCTTGTCTCTGTCGTTGAATGCGCATCGGCATTGTAGCCGGCGAGGCCTCGGGTGACCTGCTGGGCGCGGGGCTGATTCAAGCCCTGCGTAACCGGATTCCGGATCTTATTGTGGAGGGCATTGCGGGTCCGCGCATGGTGGAGCAAGGCTGCACGGCCTTGTTCCCCACTGAAAAACTCTCGGTGATGGGGCTGGTGGAGGTGCTGGGTCATTACCGCGAATTGTGCGCCATCCGCGCGGACCTTGCACGTCGCTTCATCACGCATCCACCCGATGTGTTCATAGGCATTGACGCGCCCGATTTCAATCTCGGCCTGGAACGTAAACTCAAACAGGCCGGCATTCCCACCGTGCATTACGTGAGTCCCTCGGTCTGGGCTTGGCGGCGTTATCGAATCAGAAAGATAGCCCGCTCCGTGGATCTCATGCTCACGCTGTTTCCGTTTGAGGCGGCGTTTTACGCTTCACACCCCAAGTATCGGGTACCGGTCAAGTTTGTGGGTCACCCGTTGGCCGATACAATAGCGTTGGATGAAGAGACGCGCATGCAGCGTGCCGAGTTGCGGAAACAGTTGGGTATTCCCGCAGAGGCGGAGGTGATTGCCTTGCTGCCGGGCAGCCGCGTCAGCGAACTGAAGTATCTCGCGCGGAGTTTTATAGAGGCCGCGAACTGGTGCAGGGAGCGGCGGCCGGGGCTTTATTTCGTCGCACCGCAGGCCACACCGGCGACCCGCAGGCTCTTTGAAAAGGCCGTGTCGGCTTATGCGCCGGATCTGCCCGTGACCCTGCTGGACGGCAGGACGCACGAGGCCTTGCGTGCGGCCGATATCGCGCTGATCGCCTCCGGCACGGCCACCCTGGAGGCGTTGCTGTTAAAGCGCCCGATGGTGGTGGCCTATCGGCTGGCTCGATTGACCGCTTGGCTGGTGAAACCCTTGCTAAGCGTCCCCTGGTTTTCATTACCCAATCTGCTCGCCGGGCAGGAGTTGGTGCATGAGTTCAGTCAAGACCGGGTCACGGCTCAGAATCTCGGTAGGGCTTTGCTGGATCTGTTTGAAAATCCGCAGCGGATCGCCCATTTGCGCGAAACCTTCGCCGGCATCCATCGCTCCCTGCGTAAAAACGCGAGCGTGCGGGCGGCGGAGGCCGTGCTCGAATTGGCGGGAAAACGATGAACGACTCGCAGTTCGGTTTGCTCATAGAGTCCGCTGAAGATTTGGTTGCCGGCGTGGACGAAGTGGGCCGCGGGCCTCTGGCCGGGCCGGTGATGGCGGCCGCGGTGATTCTCGATCCACATCGCAGGATCGCTGGGCTCGCCGACTCCAAGCTGCTCACTCCCTTGCGCCGCGAACAGTTGGACAGCCTGATACGCGCTCGCGCCTTGAGTTGGTCGCTGGGGCTTGCCACGGTGGACGAGATAGACAGGCTCAATATCCTGCAGGCAAGCTTGCTTGCCATGCAGCGTGCGGTGGCTTGGCTGGACCTGCGGCCACAGTGTGTGCTGGTGGATGGTAATCATTGTCCGGCCCTCGATATGACTACGGTGGCCGTGATTGGCGGAGACAGCACGATCGCCGCCATCAGCGCCGCCTCGATCATCGCCAAGGTCGCCCGTGACCGTTACATGCTGGACATGGACGCCGTCTATCCCGGCTATGGCTTCGCCCGGCACAAGGGCTACTGTACGCCGGAACATCTGGCGGCCTTGCAGAGTCTGGGCGTTACACCCATCCATCGCCGCTCATTTTCGCCGGTGCGTAAGAGGCTAAATCCAGGGTCTTCAAATGCGCCACAATTTGAGATCAAATAGTCCAATGCAATCCGTTTTTGTACACCTTCACCTCCATACCGAATATTCGCTGGTGGACGGCATCGTGCGTGTCGAGCCCCTGGTCGAGGCGGCGGCGGAGGCGGGCATGCCGGCCGTGGCCGTGACCGATCAATGCAATCTGTTTGCTATGGTGAAATTTTACCGCGCGGCGCAGGCGCGCGGCATCAAGCCCATCATTGGCGTGGAGTTGTGGGTACAGGGGGTCGCTCCAGAAGCGGACACCCAAAAAGCCTCGCACGGGGCGAGTCCGTTACACCGTCTCGTGCTGCTTTGCCAGAGCGACGCCGGTTACCGTAATTTGACCCGCTTAGTGTCGCGCAGCTATACCGAGGGTCAGCAGCGCGGCATCCCCATCGTCCACAAGGACTGGATTACGGGCAGCAGTGAGGGTCTGATCGCCCTCTCGGGCGGCCGCATGGGCGATGTCGGGCAGGCCCTGCTCGGCCGGCAGCCGGCGCTCGCCGAGTCGCTGCTCGCGGCGTGGCAGGCACTCTTCCCAAACCGGTTTTACCTCGAACTGCAACGCACCGGCCGCGCCGGCGAGGAAGACTATATTCATGCCGCCGTCGAGCTGGCCCTGGCGACGAACACCCCGGTCGTCGCCACCAACGATGTGCGCTTTCTGAAAGCGGACGAGTATGAGGCGCACGAGGTACGCGTGTGCATCCACGAAGGCCGTCTGCTCGCCGACCCGCGCCGCCCGCGTCAGTACAGCGCAGAGCAATATCTGCGCAGCCCGGCCGAGATGGCCGAACTGTTCGCAGACATCCCCGAGGCCATTGAGAATAGTGTGCGGATTGCCGAGCGCTGCAATCTCGAATTGCGCCTGGGGCAGAATTATCTTCCCGATTTCCCATTGCCTGAAGGAGTGGATTTAGAGGAATACCTGCGTCAGCAGGCAAAGCTCGGCTTGGAGGGCAGGTTGAGCGTCCACCCGCCCGAGGCAGGCGATGCCGCAGCGTATTACCAGCGGCTTGCCACCGAGCTTGACGTGATTGTGAGCATGGGCTTTGCGGGCTATTTCTTGATCGTGGCCGACTTCGTGAAGTGGTCCCAACAACAGGACATCCCGGTCGGGCCGGGCCGCGGCTCGGGGGCGGGCTCGCTGGTTGCTTACGCCCTGGGCATCACCGGTGTGGACCCGTTGCGCTACGGCCTGCTGTTCGAGCGTTTCCTCAACCCTGAGCGTGTATCGTTGCCTGATTTCGATATTGACTTCTGCATGGAGCGGCGCGACGAGGTGATTGACTACGTCGCAGAGCGCTACGGCCGCGAGCGCGTCTCGCAGATCATCACCTACGGCAGCATGGCGGCCAAGGCGGTGGTACGCGACGTGGGCCGGGTATTGGGTCAGCCCTATGGCTTTGTGGATACTATCGCCAAGCTTATCCCCTTCGATATCGGCATCACCCTCGACGAGGCCTTGAAGCAGGAGCCCGCATTGCGTGCCCGCTATGAACAGGACGAGGAAGTGCGCATCCTCATAGATCAGGCGCGCGTCCTGGAAGGTCTCACCCGCAACGCCGGCAAGAACGCGAGCGGCGTCGTGATCGCCCCCTCGCGGCTCACCGACTTCACCCCGCTCTACTGCGAACAAGGTTCGGCCAGCGTGGTCACGCAGTTTGATAAAGACGATGTGGAGGCGGTCGGCCTGGTCAAGTTTGACTTTCTGGGCTTGCGCACGCTCACCATCATCCAGCGCGCGGTGCAGATTATTAACAGCAGTGGTCTAGCGCTCGACATCACCCAAATTCCGATGGACGATAAGGCGGCCTTCGAGCTGCTCAAGTCGCGCTCCACGACGGCGCTCTTTCAGCTCGAATCGCGCGGCATGAAGGATCTAGTGAAACGCCTGCAGCCCGATTGTTTCGACGACATCGTGGCGCTGGTCGCGCTGTTTCGTCCGGGTCCGTTGCAATCCGGCATGGTGGACGATTACATCGCGCGTAAGCACGGCAAGGCCAAGGTGAATTACCCGCACCCTGACATCATCCCCATCCTCAAACCGACCTACGGCGTGATTCTGTATCAGGAACAGGTGATGCAGATTGCGCAGGTGCTGGCGGGGTATACGCTCGGCGCGGCGGATTTGTTGCGCCGTGCGATGGGCAAGAAAAAACCCGAGGAGATGGCCAAGCAGCGCGAGATATTTGTCGGCGGCGCGAAACAGCGCGGCGTGGCGGAGAAAACGGCCGTCGCGATCTTCGATCTCATGGAAAAGTTCGCCGATTACGGCTTCAACAAATCACACTCCGTCGCCTATGCCATGGTCTCCTATCAGACCGCCTGGCTCAAGGCCCATTACCCCGCTGCGTTCATGGCCGCGGTGCTGTCGTAGGTGATGATCTGCGAGACGCGCTCGCGGCCGTAGCGCTCTGCGACGTAGTCAATCACCTCGTCGCGCCGCTCCATGCAGAAGTCAATATCGAAATCAGGCAACGATA
>JAMDBH010000036.1 GCA_023487615.1 Gammaproteobacteria bacterium | reverse complement strand
GTGGTTGTCTTCAAGGACATCCACCCCAAGGCGCGCGTGCATATCCTGGTCGTACCCAGGCTGCATGTGGCGAGCCTTAATGAAATGGAGACCGCGCCGGACGGCTTACTGGTCCACATGATGCGGTTGCTACCGGAACTCGCGCGCGCCCAAGGGCTGCACAACGGCTTCCGAACCATTATCAATACCGGCCCGGGCGGGGGACAGGAAGTTCCCCACCTGCACATTCACTTACTGGGCGGCGGGCCGCTGCCTGGCTTTTAATCTAAGTAGGATACAACGGAGAGTAATCATGATCAGTGTACCGCAATTGTTAATCATTCTAGCCATCATCCTGGTGCTATTCGGCGCCAAAAAACTGCGCAACCTCGGCGGCGATCTCGGCGGCGCAATCAAAAACTTTCGCCAGTCGGTGAAGGATGGCGAAGCCGGCGAAGAGACCAAGACCGAAACCACCGCCCATGCTGATCAAACCAGCGGCGGCCGCATCATCGAAGCCGAGACGGTAGTCAAGGACAAGGAAAAAGTCTGACGCCGTAGCAAAGGCTTAGTATGTTCGATATCGGCTTTAGTGAGATTGCCCTGGTCGGCATTGTGGCGCTGCTGGTGGTAGGCCCGAAAAGATTGCCGGAAATCGCGCGCACGGCGGGGAAATGGATAGGCAAGACCCGGCGCATGATCGAAAGCGTCAAGGCGGATATAGACCGCGAGTTCAAGACCGATGAGCTGAGAAAATTGTTGTCGGAACAGCAGGCCGAGGTTCAGCAACTGCGCCAAATCGTGGAGGACAGCCGTACCGCCATCGAGAAGGACATAGAACGCGCCACGGCGGACCCCGGAGCCGCCAAGCAAGCCGCTCTGCCAACCGGCTCCACCCCCCTTTCTGGCTCTCAACCACCAGCCGCTCAAATAGCGGGCGCCGAGACCTCTGAACCCAACCATGGCAGCCCAAGATAAACTTTCCCCTCCTGATGCTTCCCCCCCTCAACAAGGAGATCAGGAACAGCCGCTAATCGCTCACCTCCTGGAGTTGCGCGACCGTCTGCTCAAGATTGTGGTTTCGGTTTTGGTCGTGTTTTTCGCGCTGTTCTTCTATGCCAACGATCTTTACACCCTGGTGGCCGAACCCCTGCTGCGTTACCTCCCGAAAGGCAGCACCATGATCGCCACCGAGGTGGCCTCACCTTTTTTAACGCCGGTCAAGCTGACGCTATGGGCGTCTATTTTCATAGCCATCCCCATTATCCTCTATCACCTGTGGGCCTTCGTCGCCCCCGGTTTGTATAAACACGAGCGCAAGATGGTCTACCCCTTGCTGGTGTCCAGCACGCTGCTGTTCTTCGCCGGCGCCGCCTTTGCCTATTTTGTGGTGTTCCCGCTGGTGTTCAAATTCCTGACCGGGATCGCCCCGGAGGGCGTGGCGGTAATGACCGACATCAGCAAATATCTGGACTTCGTGATCGGAATGTTCTTCGCCTTCGGAGCCGCCTTCGAAGTCCCCATCGCCGTGATCCTGCTGGTATGGATGGGCGTGGTCACCCCCGAGAGCCTGGCGGCAAAACGCCGTTATGTGTTCGTCGGCGCCTTCGTGGTCGGCATGTTGCTCACCCCGCCGGATATCCTCTCCCAGACCCTGCTGGCCATCCCACTATGGCTACTGTTCGAAGTCGGCGTATTGGTCTCCCGCCTCTACGTCCGTAAAAACGAAGAAGTCGAGGACATCGAAACCGATGAATCTCCCGCCGCACGCAGCTTTACCCCGCCCGCCGGCACCCAACCCGTCGCACCCAGCATCTATCCGCCGCCGCTCAACAGCGGTTCCGGGGAAAAGAAAGACCCCTGACAGCCGTACCTCTCGTACACACGATGAAGTGGCCGGGCTATCCTATTTTTCCGGGTAGCCCATTGATAATATCCTCATGGTTATTATACTTACCCAGGTAAGCACCGGGTTGGTAGAGACATGCACTCTATCACTGGAACCCAATCCATAACTTTCCAAGAATAGGAGATCCGCTGATGGCACACGATTTTTATTGTGGAAACTGCGGTAGATGGGTCGCAAACTGCGGAATGTCGGACGACCATACTAAGGTATTCAGCTTTTCAACCACCTGCGCCTGCGGTAACCGCGTTTCGGACTCTTGCGGCGGACGCAGAGCGGCGCTGAAGTCTACCCAAGGGAAGACCAGCTTCTTCCAAATTCGCTGCACAGAATGCGGCACCGCTTACGCCCATGTCTCGGCGAAAACGAAAAAGGACATCAAGATTATTGATGCCTCTTGTCCAAAGTGCAAGGCAGAGGGCACGTCCATCTCGCCCCTAGTATAAAATAAAACGACTTACGGGAAATCGCTTTGCCGCCGCGGCAAGATCATCACTGAGGTTGGGCGGCGGGTAAGCCGAGGGCCGCACGATCTTCTGTGAGTCATTAAGGTCAGGCATGCAGATGTGAGCCCTTTGTTGATATAAGGTTAGGCATAATGCATAGATAATCCTGTTTTTCTGGGGAGAATATAATGGCTAAGGGAAAATCCTCGGACAATAGATGTGAACAAGCAAAAACAAGATAGCAGCGCCTCGGTGGGCACTGCCAGGCTCGACGCCCTGGTGGCCAAGGCGCGCAAAGAACAAGATGAGCGCAATAAGGGTTATCGTGAGCTGTCCTTAAAGATGCATCCTTGGGTGTGTGGCAAGTGTGGACGTGAGTTCACGCGCGAAAACCTGCACCTGCTTACCGTGCACCACAAAGACCATAACCACGACAACAACCCCCTAGACGGCAGCAATTGGGAAAACCTGTGCATTTATTGCCACGATAACGAGCATTCGCGTTATGGCGACTATATTGCCGGGGCAACCGACGTCAGGCCGACAGAGGGCTCGGCCACTTATAGTCCCTTTGGGAATCTTAAGGACCTGCTGAAAACTAAATAGCCTCTAACAAATAATTTGCCACTTCGGAACGAATATACAATAGGCGAAACTGACCCCTCCTGGGGTTGCTTCTTTATTGACCGTATTCGACGCGGTTTCTGCCTTTTTGCTTTGCCTGATAAAGTAGCCTGTCCACGGTTTCGACAAACCATACCGGCTCTACATCAGCGGAGGGAATGATGGTGCCAACTCCGAGACTAACAGTCACAACCTGGCTGACCTTGGATTTTTCGTGTGGAATTTGTTGGTTGAGAACCAGGTTACGATACTTTTCGGCCACTTGTACCGCTGATTTTGCATCAGTGTCAGGCAGCACTAGCGCGAACTCTTCACCCCCATAGCGTGCAATAAAATCTGTTGAGCGAACGGGGTCCGATATCAAGGCTTGCGCCACACATTTTAAGCAGTCATCTCCCTGAATATGTCCGTAGTGATCGTTGTATTGCTTGAAATAATCAATATCCAGCATAATCAGTGAAAGAGGCTGAAGATTGCGTCGTGCACGCGCCCACTCCTTATCCAGGATTGAATTAAACATGCGCCGATTGGCAATACCGGTCAAACCATCTTTAAAAGAGAGCTCCCCCAGCTCTTTGTGGAGACGAGCCAGTTCCTCCTCTTTTTTTTTGCGCTCGCTGATGTCAAACATAAACCCTATCAGCGACTCAACCGTACCTTCATTGCGGACGACATGCACCACATCGCGTATCCACACATAATTTCCATCTTTTGTAAGTGCCCTATAATCCGCCTCGTGGTCAATTCCGGCTTGAGATTGCGCGACACAAAAACTAACAACCGACTCCCTTTCATCTGGATGCATTCTTTCCACCCAGTCATTTATGCTCACCCAGCTTGACTGGGGCCAGCCCAGCAAGAGTTCTATTTGCGGGCCAATATAGGCGAATCGTTTGGTATTCCAGTCTATTTTCCACGGAATGGCTTTAGTGGATTCCAATAGGGTTTTATATATAGCACTGTCGTCGTTATTCATGATTAACCGTGTTGGAGCGCGGCTCCGCTGGATTGGGTGTTAGGCGCCTCCTTGTGGGAGACAAAATAAAATGAGCACCATTCGCTTAGGGAAACTCTGAAAATTCCATCCATGGAATTTTCAGAGAAGAAAAGCAAAAATGTGATTTTTACTTTTCTTTATTTTTCAATTAGTTACGTAATTGAAAAATGGCGGCACATCCCTGTACCGCAGGAATCTCTGAGTAAATCAGAGATTCCTTAGCTATGATCTTAGACTGTCCAAGTATTGAATAGCAAATGCTACATAACGGATAAATCAAGTTGTCACCTATCTTCTACGCTCTGTAAACTCCGATTTTTCGCCAATTTTTATCTTGTCTTTGCCGTGCTCGTAGCGGTTTTCAGAGGCTCCCTAGATTTTCAAAACACGCTTTAGGGTAACGACGCACGAGCAAAAAGTTGCAACAGATTCTCCGGCTCGTCGTAGACGATGCGCTTTCCGGCGCGCATATCGCGGCGCATCAATCGGACCATTTGTACTAACACTGCCTCGGAAAACTCTTCCGCCTGGCGGCCCGTGATTTCGGCGAGTCGCCCGGCAATCACGGCTGGGTCGCTGACGACGGGGCAGATGCGGTAGCGGTATTGCCCCCCAATTGCTTCCGGGATCAAGTCCATAAACCGCCCCTCTTGTTGCCGGAAGAAGCTGAGCGACAATCGGTAGGCGTTGTTGCCCAATATCGGTAGGTCATCAGGAACCGGTTCCTCTTCGTCCAATACCTGTAGCCTCGTCGCCAAGGGCAGAAGCTGATCTAAGCGATAGTCCTGCATATGGGGATTGCCCACGCGGACCAGATTGGCGATCAGCTCACCCAGTGAGGCGTGACCGATGATCGCAGCGCGCTTGGGCAGTCCACCCCATACGCCGTCCGCGCCGTTTAGCAGAGCTTCGATCACGGAAGCATTTTCAACCCCCCCGCCGGCATGCATATGAACCAGCAGTTTCAGCGGCGGCGGTAAGAAACTACGGGCTACCGCCGTGAATGCACCAACCTGAAAGGGCAGATAGGTACCCCGATCATCCTCGATGCTAATTCCTTCCAAAAGTTCGTGAGTTCGGATTCCTTCAATGGGCTGTTCGGCAAGCAGGCTCAAGATGGAGCAGGCAGTGTCGGGATCCTGCGCGAACGCGTCGCAACCGTCTACGATGTTAATGATGATGCGCGGTTTTCCACCCACGTCACCACTGACGTTGTCGTTGAGCCACTTGATGCTCTCCGGCAGGCTGTGGCGGAGTGTCTCCAAATCGTACAGGCCGGCCATGCCTTCTTTGCTCAGGTAAATTTCGTGTAGCGTGTTGGGCACACCGTAAGCCCGCAGCTTGAGTTGCGAGGGATCGGGAGTGAACTTGCTCTCGGCTTTAGAGATGCCAATCGCTGTGAAAGCAAAACAGCCGGTCATATCCATTTGATGATCCCGAAGGTACATCATGAAATCATCATCCACTTCAAGCTCATCCGGCAGCGAGTAATCGAGCGTACCCAAGAGGATATTGCGGAATCCGAACTCACGAACTTTTGGAAGGATACTGAGTTTGTCGGCGAGGGTGTGTCCGACCCGCGCGCCGACGGGGTTTTCCCGCAAGGACAGGTCAATCAGATACGGCTTGATATGGCGGAGTTTGTCGATTTTTTTCTGCGCATCAGCCAGGATAGCGTGTGCATTTTTTATAGATTCTTGTGATTGCGACATGACCGTCTCCTTTGTGGAGTGGGTAAACCTGTTTTAGCCCAGTGCTCTCAGGATATACGCATCAAAGGTCGGCAACAGGGATCAGGCCTTGTATTTTGACATTCGCTGCCTTACTCACCCCGGCGGCGGCTCATCTCACAAACCGGCTACAGCCATAGCCCAATTACCATGATAGTAATACGAGCTACGGGCTGCGTGTCGGGCGCTCGGCCACCTTGGCTTGGAGATCGAAGGCTCTGCCGTTACGCAGGCCGACGATCTTGATGTTTTCGCCGGGGGCGGTTTGGGCGACGGTGCTCAGGAGTTCGGCGGGTTCGGTGATGGGTTTGTCGTTGATCCGGGTAACGATGTCGCCGGGTTTGATTCCGGCTTGAGCGGCTGGGCTGTCGGACAACACGCCTGCGATGATGACGCCCTTGGCGTCTCCGCCCAGGCCGAAGGATTCCGCGAGTTGTGGCGTAATGCCCTGCACCTCTACGCCCAGCCAGCCGCGGATGGCGCGGCCGTGTTCGATGATCTGTTCCATCACGCCGCGGGCGAGGCTTAATGGGATGGCGAAGCCTATCCCTTGCGAGCCGCCGCTGCGCGAGAAGATCGCGGTATTAATTCCGATCAGCTCACCTTCGGTGTTGACGAGCGCGCCACCCGAGTTGCCCGGATTAATCGCAGCGTCGGTCTGGATGAAGTTTTCAAAGGTGTTGATGCCGAGATGGTTACGCCCCGTAGCACTGACGATGCCGTGAGTGACGGTCTGTCCCACGCCGAAGGGATTGCCGATGGCG
>JAMDBH010000124.1 GCA_023487615.1 Gammaproteobacteria bacterium | reverse complement strand
GCGCGGCAAGTAAATCCAAACATCCAGGCGTTGCGCGTTTCCGCAACGACCGGCGCAGGCATGGAAGACTGGTGTGGCTGGCTGGAAGACGCTCTGCACCAGCAGCAAGTGCGAGCGCTTGCGGCTGCTGTGATATGACGTTCGTCTCCATTTTGCTGATGGGTCTGCTGCTCGGCTGATGCACGGATTGGCCGGTTCCCGGCGCTGGTGATCCTGAGCCTCGAATCGCGGTGATCGAAGGACTGTTAACCTAGCGACGTCTCTGGCTGCCTGCCGCGGTCTGGATTATCATCGCAGCATGTCTGAACTCCTATTTAAGCCCGACCCCGAACGGGAGGTCTACAGCGTCTCCCGTCTCAATCTGGAGGTGCGGACCTTACTCGAGGGCCATTTCCCGCTGCTCTGGGTTGAGGGTGAGGTTTCCAACCTTGCCCGCCCCTCCTCCGGTCATCTGTATTTTGCCCTCAAGGATGAGCAGGCCCAGGTGCGCTGCGCCATGTTTCGCCTGCGCAATCGGAATCTGGGTTTTATCCCGGACAATGGCATGCAGGTGCTGGTGCGGGCGCGGGTAAGCCTGTATGAGGGCCGGGGTGAGTTTCAGCTTATCGTCGAGGACATGGAGCAGGCGGGCGATGGTGCGCTGCGGCGCGCCTTTGAGTTGCTCAAACAGCGTCTGGCCGCGCAAGGCCTGTTCGATGCCGCGCATAAACGCCCCCTGCCCCGTTTGCCGCGGCGTATCGGTGTCATTACCTCGCCCACCGGGGCGGCGATCCGCGACATCTTAACGACGCTGCGCCGCCGTTTTCCCGCCATCCCTGTTTTGATCTATCCGGTTCCCGTACAAGGCGCCGGCGCGGCGGATATGATCGCACGGGCGATCCGCCTCGCTTCGGAGAGGGCGGACTGTGATGTGCTCATTGTGGCGCGCGGCGGCGGTTCTCTGGAAGACCTCTGGGCATTTAACGAAGAGGCCGTAGCACGGGCCGTGTACGACAGCGCCATCCCCATCGTGGCGGGGATAGGTCATGAGACCGACATCACCATAGCAGACTTTACCGCCGATCAGCGCGCCGCCACACCGACCGCCGCTGCCGAGCTGGTCAGCCCGGACGCAACGGAATGGATACAACAGTTTGTCCGTTACCAACGGCGGCTGGCCACACTGATGCAGACCCAGATCAAGTATCACCACCAAGCCCTGCATGGACTGGCGCAGCGGGTGCAACACCCTCGACAACTGCTGTTCAGACAGGCACAGCGTTTGGACGAGCTGGAGCAGCGTCTGCAACACGCCCGGCGGGTGTTCTATCGGCATGCCGCTTCGCGTTTGGCGGAGCTTAAGGCACACCTGCAACGCCATAGTCCCATGCAGCGTCTCATCCAGGCTCATCTTGCCTGTGATCACCTGAGCCAACGTCTGCGTGCCTCGCTCAGCCTCCTTGTGGAACGGCGGCGCGGGCAACTGACCTCCGTCACGCGAGCTCTGGATGCCGTAAGCCCCCTGGCGACCCTCGGCCGCGGCTATGCCATTATTAAACGCCAGCCCGATGGCCGCTTGGTGCGTACGGCCAGGGATGTCGCTGTCGGCGATCACATTGAAGCAAGATTGGCGCAGGGAAGTCTTCTGTGCAGTGTTGATAAAACACATGAAAAATAGATTATTACTTATTGTTTTTGCTATATGTTTTATAAGAATAAGCCACGCGGATACGCTGCCGCAAACCAGCCCTGTGCCGGGTGGCGTGGCAGTCATACCCCTTGCAACCAAGAGTCAGGCCCCTCCCCTCGTCCGCTACGATCAGAAACGGGTCATGGTGCTACGCACCGAAGGGCGCTGGCAGGCGGTCGTCGGCATCCCTTTGGATGCACAGCCTGGCATCCATCATCTGGAGGTCGCAGCGGCCAAAAAGACCCGCAGGATCCCCTTCACCGTCAAGGATAAACAGTACGCGACCCAGCGTCTCACCATAACGGACCGGCGCAAGGTGGAACCCAGCCCGGAAGACCTGGCGCGCATCGAGCAGGAGAATAAAAAGATAGCCGCTGCGCTGGCCACCTGGAGCGACGCCGGCGAAATCCCGGCCGGCTTCTCGTTGCCGGTGGGTGACGGCCGGCCCAGCAACAGCTTCGGCATGCGCCGCATTTTCAATGGCCAGGCGCGCAAACCTCATAGCGGGATGGACATCTCCGCCGATAGCGGCGCCCCCGTGTTATCTCCGGCGCCGGGAACCGTTATCATGACCGGCGATTATTTTTTTACCGGTAACAGCGTTTTTGTGGACCACGGCCAAGGCCTGATCACGCTATACTGCCATCTCGACCAGATTCAGGTTCAGCCTGGCCAGGCCCTTGAACGTGGCGACCGCATCGGCAAGGTAGGCATGACCGGCCGCGCCACCGGACCGCATCTGCACTGGGGGGTGTCCCTGAATCAGGTATCGGTGAATCCTGCATTATTCTTGCAAGGCTACGGCGAAGTGTCTGGCCAGTAGACCCCGCTACATGAACCGTTCTGGCATGTTGTTTGCCTCTAGTTTATGCAATAATAATCACGTTATTGATAATTAAAGAACAAGAAATTCATGACCGGCAATTATTCATCTTGGTGCAGCCTGAACGCTGTTTTGGCCGTTACGCTTGGGCTGTTATCGGGCTGCGCGACGCTACAAAGCAGCGAGGAAGACCGCGACCCCTTGGAGGGCATCAATCGGGGGATATACACTTTCAATGAAAATGTAGACAAGGCGGTTGTCAAACCTCTTGCCACCGTATACCGCGACGCCATTCCGGAATTCGTCAGGACAGGCGTGGCGAATTTCTTCGGTAATCTCGCTTATCCCATCGTGATAGTGAATGACATGCTGCAAGGAAAAGTCACCCAGGGATTGGATGATACGAGCCGCTTCATCACGAACTCCACTTTCGGCCTCCTGGGTTTTCTGGATGTAGCCACACCCGCGGGCATGCCGGCACATAACGAGGACTTCGGACAGACCTTAGGGGTATGGGGTTTCGGCGAGGGTGTTTATATCGTGCTGCCGTTCCTTGGGCCGAGCAACTTGCGTGACTCGGTGGGGCTGGCGGCCGATTACCAGATGGACTGTTTGAATTACCACAGCGACATGAGTCAACGCAACGTCGCCCGAGGAGGAAGAGCTATAGATACGCGCTCGCGTCTGCTCGGCGCTGGACGCGTCTTTGATGAGGCCGCAGCGTTCGATCCCTACGGCTTCGCCCGCGAGGCCTATCGTCAGCGGCGTGCGAATCTGATTAGAGATAACGGCGGCGCGCCAGCGGATGAATTCTTTGAAGAAGAACCCCCCGCTGACATGGCACCCAAGAAATAGCATCTTAGGCTCTCCACAACGCCGTTTATAACAAACGATTCACCACGGAGGGCGCAGAGAAAAATCAAACAGGGTGAGCGTGTACCTCTGCGTCCTCTGCGGTAAATGTAGTTTTATTGAAAGCTATTTATAACGAATCGTTAGCTCTTCGCGTGCCTCATCAGCCGTTTGCGTTTTGTACGCTGACGTTCCGTAAGAACATTCTTACGTCCTTTATACGGATTCTCGCTTGACTTGAACTCAACCCTCACCGGCGTGCCTTCCAACCCAAGCGCATCACGCAAGCTGTTGGCGAGATAGCGCCGGTAGGAATCCGGCACATCTTCTGTTTGATTCCCGTGGATGACCACCAACGGCGGATTGTGACCCCCTTGGTGCGCGTAACGCAGCTTGATGCGCCGTCCACGCACCAGCGGCGGCGGATGGGCAGCCACCACCTTTTCCAAAATACGAGAGAGTTGCGGGGTAGAAAGTTTTTTACTGGCCGAGATATAGGCCCTGTCCACCGAACCGAACAAATTCGCCACGCCCGTGCCGCGCAACGCAGAAATAAAATGGATCTTGGCAAAATCCAAGAACGACAATTTGCGATCCAGTTCCTGCTTCACGCGGCTGCGTTGTTCAAGGTCCAGTCCATCCCATTTATTGACAGCGAGCACCAGCGCCCTCCCTTCTTCCCACACAAAGCCCAGTAAACTTGCGTCTTGATCGGTAATGCCTTGTTGGGCATCCAGCACCAGAATCACCACGTGTGCATCCGCAATCGCCTGCAGCGTTTTAATCACGCTGAATTTTTCTACCGCTTCGATGACCTTACCGCGCCGCCGCACGCCTGCGGTATCAATCAGCGTGTAGTGCTCCCCCTTACGCTCAAAGGGAACATAAATGCTGTCGCGCGTGGTGCCCGGCTGATCAAAGGCCAATACGCGCTCTTCGCCCAGCATCCGATTTATCAGTGTGGACTTACCCACGTTGGGACGGCCGACGACAGCGACCTTGATTCCCGGAGGCGCTTCTTCTTCGACTTCATCAGGCTGCGGCAGGCCGGGTGTAGCCAGCACCGCATTCATGAGTTCCGTCACGCCTTCGCCGTGCGCGGCGGATATGGCATGAGGATCACCCAAACCCAGGCGGTGAAATTCCGCTCCGGCCAGAGCAGTGTTGAGCCCTTCGGTTTTATTCACCACCAAAAAAATCGGCCGGCCCAAACGGCGCAACTTCGCGGCCAATGACTCATCTTCCGCAGTCATGCCTGTGCGGCCGTCTACCAGAAACAGCGTAGCATCCGCCTCGCGCACCGCAAGCAACGATTGCTGAACAACCAATGCCTCCAGCCCCTCTTTTGTCTCACCCAAACCGCCCGTGTCTATCACCAGACATGAGCGGCCTTCGAGTTCGGCGCTGCCGTACTGACGATCGCGGGTGAGACCGGGAAAATCAGCCACCAACGCCTCGCGCGAACGCGTGAGGCGATTGAACAAAGTGGACTTACCGACGTTAGGCCGGCCGACCAAAGCGATGACGGGTTTCATAGTATGTTACTTTATCAGTGGGATTTCGAGTGGGCTGGGATATTGATATACTAAATACTGCTTCTAAGCAAATGGAGACTGAAGTCATACCGGGAGATCAATCATGCCTATAGAGCAAGCGCCTATCATTTCACAGTGGTACAAACATCTCGACAAAGGTTACAAATTTCAGGTGACGGCCGTGGATGAGGATGAAGGAACCGTCGAGCTCCAGCACTTTGACGGTGATTTAGAAGAAATAGATATAGATAGTTGGCATGTTATGGACATCGAGCCCATTGAGCCGCCTGAGGACTGGACCGGGCCGATGGACGATATCGAACGCGACGACCTCGGTTATTCTGAAACCGACATGACGGGGAAGGATTGGGCGGAGCCGCTTCGCGAAGGGGGTCTCGACTATAAACCGGAACCGGGTGAAGACTCCGAAGGGGAGGAAGGCGAAGGCCCTGGGCGTTGATGATTTGCCGAAATGCCGGTTAGCTCAGATTTTGCTAAGGTGTTCGTCAAGGAGTTTAAGCAGCCGGTCCGGCGGGACGTAACCGGGTACTAAACTGCCGTCTCCAAGCACCAGGGTCGGTGTGCCGGTCACTCCGATCTTTTTACCGATTTCAAATTCCTGCTTGACGGGATTCGGGCAGGTCTTCGCCTCGACAGGCTTGTCTGCCTTGGCGTCGGTCATGGCCTGATTACGATCCTTGGCGCACCACACCGAGACGGCCTTGTCGTAAGAAGGCGAATCTATCCCGGTGCGCGGAAAGGCCAGGTAACGCACCTGTATGCCCAGTTGATTGTATTGGGCGATCTCGCCGTGCATCTTCCTGCAAAAACCGCAGTCAATATCCGTAAAAACGGTAATGGTGTGTTTGACCTGTTTCGGTTCGAATACGATCATGTTGTCCGCCGGCACCGCGCTTAACAACGTGAGCCGAGCCTGACCACGCCTGTCCTCGGTGAGATTTTTTTCCGCGTTCAGGTCTACTACGTCTCCCTGCAACATATAGCGGCCATCCTTCGAGATATAGAAAATCATCGTGCCGTAGGTGACTTCAAAATAACCTGGGATGGGAGATAAACCGATGCTGTCCGGTTTTTGGTCGGGCAGCAGTTCGGCGAGCCGCTTGTTGATGTCAACATTGTCTTCGGCAACCGCCAGAACAGGTAAGCTTAACAACGCGGCCAGCACCATGAAACGTAATTTACTCATAAGCTTCTCCACGTTGTTAATCACGAAAGTTAATATATTGTAGCGGAAGTCCAATCTTGGCGTTGCGCAACAGGGCGATGACGTCTTGCAGATCATCCCTTTTTTTGCCGGTGACGCGCACCTGCTCTCCCTGAATTGCAGTCTGTACCTTGAGCTTGCTGTCCTTGATTAACCGGCTGATCTTTTTGGCCGTTTCGGCGTCAATCCCCTGCCGGAGGGTATTTTTTTGCAGCGCCTTGGAGCCGCTCGCCTCGATCTTGCCTTCCTCAAGGCATTCCAGATCTATACTGCGTTTGACCAGTTTGCCGCGCAAAATATCCATAATCTGTTTTATTTGAAATTCGTTGTCGGCATGCAGGGTGAGCACATTTTTGGCCTGCTCGACCTCGGCGCCGGTGCCTTTAAAATCAAAGCGTGTCGAGATCTCACGGTTGGTCTGATCCACCGCGTTGGTGAGTTCATGCATGTTGATTTCAGAGACGATGTCGAAGGATGGCATAGTATCGGATTCTCAGGAAATAAATTTTTGCAGTGCTATTGCTGGTGTGGCGTTCGCGGTTTCTGTCATGAATCTTGAGTGCAGCCATCCCTGGTTATTT
>JAMDBH010000107.1 GCA_023487615.1 Gammaproteobacteria bacterium | reverse complement strand
ACTCCTTTTGAGATGCAGCGGGCGTATCACGGCATAGGCTCGATTGTCCCGGTGTTCAGTCCCGATAGCCAACGGCTTGCTTATGTGGCGGAGAGCGATGGCCAGCAATTCCTGGTTATCAACGGCGTGGAAGGCAAGCGCTACGACGACATTATCAGCGCGACGCCGCAATTCAGCCGCGACGGCCTGCATATCGCCTTCACCGCCCGCTCAAAGTTCGCCAATAAGGAATTGTCCGACGGCAGGGAATTCGTCGTGGTGGATGGACGCGAGGGCAAGCTGTATACGCGCATCAAGTCCTTCGACCCGGTATTCAGTCCCGACGGCCAACATGTCGCTTATGTCGCCGAGCTCGACGGCAAGCAATTCCTGGTCGTGGATGACAAGGAACAAGAGCGTTACGATGACCTCGGCGCCTACTCGCCCTTTTTCAGCCCGGACAGCAAGCAGGTGGCCTATCGCGCCAGCATCGGCGAGCAGCTGTTTGTCGTCATGAACGGCGAAGAACATACCAAATACGAGGGCATTGGGCGTGGCAATCCGCTGTTCAGCCCCGACGGCAAGCATATCGCCTACCGCGCCATGCGCGACAACAAACACTTCGTGGTTTTCGACCGCCAGGAAGGTAAATCCTATGACCTCATCTTGCCGGAGATCCGCTTTAATTCCGCCACCCTGATGAGCTATCTTGCGATCAAGGACAACAAGATCTACCGGGTGAAGGCCGGCTGGTAAGGCATTCAGTCAGGCTCGGAAAATTGCGGGCAAGGTATGCGGTACCAGCGCGGTTCTCCATCCAATCTCAGCGCGGTCAAACTCCCGCCCCACACGCAACCGGTATCGAGCGGATAGATTCCGGGACCGGTGTATTCGCCGAGCATGGACCAGTGGCCGAAAATGATATTTAGGCCGGCGCTGCGCCGCCCCGGCGCCGCGAACCAGGGCAGATAGCCATCGGTCTGGCTGCCCGGCGCGCCTTTTTCTTCCAGAGCAAGCCGCCCATCCTTATCGCAATAACGCAGGCGCGTAAAGCAATTGGTGATGAAACGCAGCCGCTCCCAACCCGTGAGATCGTCCGACCAGAGTTCGGGTTGATTTCCGTACATATGCTCGAAATACTCGCCATAGCGCCGTCCCCTCAGCACCGCCTCTACCTCTGCGGCGCATGCCTCGGCCTGCGCCAAATCCCACTGCGGGGGAAGGCCGGCATGTACCAGGGTATAACCCAGCTTGGCATCATGATGCAGCAACGGCCGGCGCCGCAGCCAATCCAACAGCTCATCGCCGTCCGGCGCATTCAGCACGTCATCAAAGGTATCGTTGTAGCGGTAGCGATCACTACCCTCCGCCACCGCGAGCAGATGCAGATCGTGATTGCCCAACACCGTCACGACGTCACCCGCCAGGCCTTTGACAAAGCGCAGCACCTGCAATGACTTCGGACCGCGATTAACCAAATCTCCCGTGAACCATAGATGATCGCGCCCAGGGTGAAAATCGATCTGCTTCAGCAGCGCCTGCAACTCGTCAAAACAACCTTGCACATCGCCGATTGCGTAAATCGTCATAGGGATTCCTCATTTACAATTTCATTACAATCATGCACAGCGAAAAATTTCAGGTAAATGGAACTCGCGTAATACGCTGATATCTAACGAAGTGAATGTAGTACTACATGGAATTGTTTAACCACTTCATTCAGGAGGTACATTATGAAAGGAAAAATTCTGACCGCTGCGAGCTGGGTACTCGCTTCCGGGGTGGCATTCGCCGCTGCATCTCAAAAGGAGTTCCAACTGCTGGATGCCGACAAGAACGGCTTTCTCAGCACCGAAGAGTATCAAAAGATAAACACTCTGCATAAGGACATTGTCCAAGCCGACAAGGATGGCGACGGTAAACTCAGCGTGCAGGAGTACAAGCAATCCTCAGTGGTTAGTGACGACCCGGTGCACATTGGTAAGGATATGGATGTGCAGGGAATGCTCCACAATGACGTGAAAAAGCAGTCCTTCCATAACCCCGGTTAAGTACGGCGTAGTACGGGCAGCCATGCAGGGACGCAGACTGCCCTCTTTCATTCTCGCATCTCGTTGCGGGAGATGCGCGACAACAGACTATCCAATAGCCGTTGCGGCAACAGGCGTTTGAGTAGGGCGAATAGATGGCTGGGGAGACCGATATAGTAACGGATGCGTGGGCGGGGACTCTCCAGGGCGTGAATCACTGTGCGTAACACTGCTTCGGGCGGGGAGGTAAAGGGCGCGGCCGGGCCTGCCTTGGTAAGACGCCGCTCCAGTCCGACATAGCGTTCACGATGCGCGCTCTGTTCGGGATGGATATTTTTTTTATACGCTGTATAGGCGTTGACGCGAAACTTGCTCTTGGTCGGGCCGGGTTCGACCAGCGATACGGAAATCTCGCTGCCAGCGAGCTCTAAACGCAAGGTATCGGTAAGCCCTTCCAGGGCGTATTTAGACGCATTGTAGGCGCCGCGATAGGGCATGGCGACGTAGCCCAACAACGAGCCGATGATGATAATCCGTCCATGACCCTGCTTGCGCATCAATGGAATGACTTGATTGGTTAGTTCCAGCAAGCCAAACAGATTGGTCTCAAACTGCGCCCGCAACACATCACGCCGCAAATCCTCGACCGCGCCAGGCTGGCCGTACGCCGCGTTATTGATGAGCGCATCGAGCCGCCCGCCGCTGCGTTGGATGATGGTTTCGACGGCCGCGAGAATAGACGCGGATTCATCGAGATCCAATTGCAGACTCTCCAACCCGCGCTCCGCTAGAGCCGCGACATCCTCCGGCTTGCGTGCCGTAGCGAACACACGATAACCGCGCACCCGCAAGCCTTCCGCCAGACACATACCGATGCCGCTGGAGCAGCCGGTGATGAGCACGGTTTTCACGCGAGCAACACCGCGACGAGACCGGTGAGAAAGATGCCGTCGAAGCTGCCCGCGCCGCCGATGGAGGCGATGGGCGAGCCCATCTTGCGAATGCTGTCGAGCCGCAGCAGATCGGCCCCGATCAACACGCCCAAAGTGCCGGAAATGTATGCCAAAGGCGCGCTGTGCTCGGGGTCGAGTAGCAACGCGGTCACCGCCGCGGTGACGGGCGCGATGAAGACCGGCAGGGTGATGCCGAGCCCGGGCACGGGCCTGCTGAGGGTGCGGCACACGGCGGTAACGATCAGCGTGGCGAGCAGCACGTCCAGGATGCCGACCGGAGTGTTCCGCATAAGGTAATACGAAAAACTCAACGGGATAAGGCAGCCGCCGACGTTGACGGCGATCAGGGTCTTGCCCTTGAAGCGGCGAAGATTATCACGCACCAGTTCGCGGAACGGTTCCGGCACTAATTGAGGATCGAGGGGTTCAGCCTTGATGCTGAACAGCGGCAAATTGACGACGCTGCCGATGAGGGAGGCGAACAACAACAGAAAGGCCGAGGCTTGCGACAAGCCCAGCTTGTCGAATGCGATGGTCAGTACGCCGATCTGCACAAAGCTCAACAGAAAGCCGATCAGGAAGATGACTAACAGCAGACGCGAGGGCGAAAGAGATGGGGGACGCATGTCGTTCAGGGGGAAGAAGATTGAGGACTGAGGACAGAGGGAAGATAGTAAAGGTTAGAAATCATAGCAAGGATAGCGGCGCGGTAATACCCTGATCCTCTATCTTCTGTCCTCTATCCTCCGACTCCTGAAGCGCCCACATGTGGCTGTAGATCCGGCCCCTGGCAAGGAGCTCGCGGTGAGTGCCGCGTTCGACGATGCGGCCGTGCTCCATCACCAGGATCTGATCGGCGTCAATGATGGTGGACAGGCGATGCGCGATCGCCAGCGTGGTGTGATCGCTGGCGACCTCGGCGAGCGCGCCGAGTATCGCCTGTTCGGATTTTGAATCGAGCGCCGAAGTCGCCTCGTCGAAAATCAGAATCCTGGGGTTTTTGAGGATGGTGCGGGCAATCGCCACGCGCTGTTTTTCACCGCCGGAGAGTTTGAGGCCGCGCTCGCCGACCATTGTGTCATAACCGTTGGGCAGGGATTCGATAAATTCATGAATGTGCGCGAGCTTTGCGGCGCGTAGGATTTCCTCGCGCGAGGCATCGGGCGAGGCGTAGGCGATGTTGTAATAAATGCTGTCGTTGAACAGCACCGTATCCTGCGGAACGATGCCGATGGCGGCGCGTAGGCTCTGTTGGGTCACTGCACGAATGTCCTGGCCATTGATGGTGATGCGTCCTCCGGTCACATCATAGAAACGGAACAAGAGCCTCGCGAGGGTGGACTTGCCCGCCCCGCTGGGGCCGACCACCGCGATCTTGCGGCCGGGTGGAATGACAAAGTCCACGTCATAGAGAATCTGCCGGTTGTCGTCATAACCGAAACTCACATGCTCAAAGCGCAACTCTCCTGTTCCAACGTCCAACGGCTTGGCGTCGGGACTGTCTTTGACCTCGGTGTGTTGTGTGAGCAGGCTGAACATCCGCTCCATGTCGGCGAGCGAGTTTTTGATCTCACGGTAGACAAACCCCAGGAAATTGAGCGGGATGAACATCTGAATCAGAAAGGCGTTGATGAGCACCAGATCCCCCAGGGTGAGTTTGCCGGCAGCGACTTCCTGGCTCGCCAATATCATGAGCATAGTCACGCCCACCGCGATGATGGCGCTTTGGCCGAAATTGAGCGCCGCCAGCGAGGTCTGATTTTTTACCGAGACGCGCTCCCATACCGCAAGATTTTCGTCATAACGGCGCGCTTCGTAGTCCTCATTACCGAAGTATTTCACCGTCTCGTAGTTGATGAGGCTGTCTATCGCCCGCGTGTTGGCCTTGGAATCTATTTCGTTCTTGGCGCGCACAAAGGCCATGCGCCACTCGGTAATGACCAGTGTGAAGACGACATAGACGATGAGCGTGATAAAGGTGACGACGGCATACCAGATCGAGTATTTGCCGAGCAGAATGGCCGCCACCATGACGATTTCCAGCAGCGTGGGAATAATATTGAACAGCATGAAGCTCAGCAGAAAGCTGATGCCGCGCGTGCCACGCTCGATATCGCGCGACAGGCCGCCGGTCTGCCGCTCCAGGTGGAACCTCAAGGCCAGTGCGTGCAGGTGACGGAACACCCGCAGGGCGACGCGGCGGATCGCGCGCTGGGTGACCTTGGCGAATACGGCGTCGCGTAGTTCGCCAAACAGCGAACTGGAGAGCCGCAGCAGCCCGTAACCCAGTAACAGCGTCAGCGGCAGAGTCAGCAGCGCATGCTGGCTGGCATCCAGCGCATCCACGATCTCCTTGAGTAGCAAGGGGACACCGACGTTGGCAGCCTTGGCCAGGATAAGCAGAATCATGGCGAGCAGGGCGCGCCCGCGAAATTCCCAAAGATAAGGGAGCAGACTGCGAATCGTATTCCAGTCACCGCGCCGGTCATCCGGTGGAGGGGTGGTCGAAACGCGCATAATAGTATTAGTACCTGTGGTCGCGCCGCGAATTACGGGCGTGAATCTTGAGCTATTTTAACCCCGTAAGCGTATAATATGCGGTTAATTTTGCAGCTTTTATGAGCGTACCGTGTAACGACCATGCCTATCTATGAATATCAGTGTTCGGCCTGCCGCCATCAACTGGAAATCTTGCAGAAGATCAATGACGCGCCGCTCAGCGAGTGTCCAGAGTGTAATGAGACTGCGTTGCAAAAGATGATCTCCGCGACGTCGTTTCAATTAAAAGGCAGCGGTTGGTACCAGTCCGACTTCAAGGGTGGCGCGAAGAAACCGGCCGAAACCGACAAACCCGCTTCCGGCGCCGAGTCGGAGACCAAGGCCCCCTCCAATATAGAGGCGGTGGCTGAAACCAAGGAAAGCAAATCCAAGGAAACCAAACCCGTGGAAAGCAAGCCCAAGGCGGCGGCTACCGATGCCGCCTGATCACCCCTTCCCCCCTTGATGGGGGAAGGTTGGGATGGGGGTGAAGAGGCTATGTACAAGGCGCTGTACCCACCCCCACCCTCGCCCTCCCCCATCGAGGGGAGGGAAAACTTTGTCGAACAGTTATGGCGTTGTATATAAAACCGTGATCTCATTGTCCACCATCCGCCGTTATCTCATCGCCGGCCTTCTGGTCTGGCTGCCGCTCAGCGTCACGCTGCTCGTAGACCTGATGGACAACACGCTGCTGTTGCTCCCCGAGGCCTACCGCCCCGACACCCTGCTCGGCTTCCATCTTCCGGGGCTCGGCGTCGTGCTTTCGATCACCATCTTATTTGTGACCGGCATCGTCGCGGCCAATTTTTTCGGGCGCCGCCTGGTCGAGGTGTGGGAAAGGCTGCTGGCCCGCATCCCGCTGGTGCGTTCGATCTATTCCGGCACCAAGCAGGTCTCCGAGACGCTGTTTGCCCCGGGCGGGCAGTCGTTTCGCAAGGTGTTGCTGATCGAATATCCACGGCGCGGCCTGTGGACGGTGGCGTTCCAGACCGGCGTGACTGCGGGTGAGGCGCAGGCGAAGACGGCTGACGAGGTCATCAACGTCTACATGCCCACCACACCCAATCCGACCTCCGGGTTTTTTCTGATGGTGCCCAAACGCGATGTGATCGAGCTGGACATGAGCGTGGACGAGGGACTCAAGATGATTATCTCGATGGGTGTGTTTGTCCCGGTGTGGCGCAACAAGGATTCGAGCAAACCCCCTACACTTAGCCCCAACCTTTAAGTTCATAATTTCTAGGAATTGATAACCAT
>JAMDBH010000033.1:5863-6887 GCA_023487615.1 Gammaproteobacteria bacterium | reverse complement strand
TGGGCACGTGCGGGCCGCGGCAGAGATCTATGAAATCACCCTGCTTGTAAAGTGAAAGCTGCTCGTGTGCGGGAATGTCCTCAATGATCTGCGCCTTGTATTCCTCGCCCAGACCACGGAAAAATGTGACCGCTTCCTCACGCGACATCACCGAACGCGACACCGGCAAATCACGCGCCGCGAGTTCCTGCATCTTGGCCTCGATGGCGGCGAGATCTTCCGGCGTAAAGCGGCGCTCGAAGGCGAAGTCATAATAAAAGCCGTCTTCAATCACCGGGCCGATGGTGACTTGCGCCTTGGGGAACAACTCCTTCACCGCCTGCGCGAGCAGATGTGCGTTGGAGTGGCGCACGACATCGAGCGCCTCCGGACTTTTGTCAGTGACGATGGCGACGCTGGCATCATGATCGAGCAGATGCGAGAGGTCCACCAGCTTGCCGTCCACCTTGGCCGCAAGAGCAGCCTTGGCCAGGCCCGCACCGATGGAGGCGGCGACATCTTTAAGGGTGACGGGCTGCGCAAATTCGCGGCGGCTGCCGTCGGGGAGGGTGACTGTGAGCATTGTGTGACCTATACCGTTCGATTACAGATCCTCAGGCTTCAGCCCCGTGCGTTTCGCAATGCGTGCGAGCATTCGAGGCCCGATCTCTTCGCCGTCATGAAACGCGAATACAAAATCGGGCCAGTCGGGGTGTGCAAGAGTCTTGTGTGAGCCGGACTGGCGCTTGAGCGACCAGCCGATTCGGTAAAGTGCTGCGAGTACCCGTTGGGCCTTCGACGAAGGCCAAGAGGTCATGCAGCCGCGATTCCAATGGAGATCGATTGCGGGCCGACCTCATTATGCTCGAGGCGCTCCGCGAGTACGCGTAAGGCGAGAACTTCGACTTTTGTCATTGCTTCGTCGGCAGTGGCGCCGTATGCAAGCACCCCCGGCAGCTCAGGGACCTCGGCGAGCCAGCGCCCGTCTTCTTCGCGTTCGTGCTCAATTGTGAATTTCAAATGTTATCTCCGGAATGTGCGGGAA
>JAMDBH010000033.1:0-5853 GCA_023487615.1 Gammaproteobacteria bacterium | reverse complement strand
ACATTTGAAATTCACAATTGAGCACGAACGCGAAGAAGACGGGCGCGAGTGGGATCGAACCACCGACCACTACCATGTCAAGGTAGTGCTCTACCACTGAGCTACGCGCCTGTTGAGGTGCTAATTCTAGCCCAGTAGGCTGGCCGACTCAACTTTAAGGCGGGTTTTTGGTGTCGCCGTGCTTTCTGTGACATTTGCCATGTTTTTTTAGGATTAGGGTTGTTATATAAACATTATATGAATCGACAGTATAGGTTATACGGCGTAAGATTCCAGATTATAGTTTATTACTGATGTCGAATATATGTTAGACCGTCAATACGACAACCATGACCTGCCCCAAGTGCGAACACGTAGTCGAGCGTCCTGACGTTCCACATGTCATACGCTCGTGCGATGGTTGCGGGCGCCCCCTTCGCATCCATGAGCCTGGCGCACATGGAATTGGCATGCAGGTACGTAAGGGCGACGTACCCGTAATTCCCAAAGATTGGCTCCGTCTTTCGCTCAACCCATTAAAGAGCACTGGCCAGCTTTCACGGTACGGACTACAGTGGTTTGCAGAGCAGATTCATATCGAAGATCTGCCGACGAAGAAGGAAGAAATAAGTGCAGAGATCACCCGCGCTAAGGAGCGTTGCGATGCAGTCCTCACCGCCTCACAGCTCATTTCCGGACTCGATCTAGAAGATCCGAACGATGCGAACGAGATCATCGCCAGGTTGAAGGAGAACCGCGACACTGCTGAATGGTGGGCGCTGCTAATGGGTACGTACATCGCGATCCTTCAAGACTCCATTGAACAGGGTGACCTCCTTCAAGCTGTCTGGGCGATGGGATGTGCCGAGCGCTGTCGGTCCATGCTGCTGTTCAAGGAACAGCTGGAGGAGGTGGTATGGATGGGGCAGTCAGCCAAGCGTGTCGTTGACATTCTCCGCACTTGGGACAACAACCAGTCCAACAATGATGAGGGATTCTGGCAGAGAACCCTTCGAGAGAATGTCTACGCGATCTCACAGGTCTTTGCGGTTCCGGTCGTATTCATCAAGGAGTCAGCCTACGTCGGTGGCATGAACATCGATCGTCAGAATGCGAAGCTCGTCGACTACCTCTTCTCGTTGGAGTCCTCGCAAGAAGCTGTCCTTGTCGAGATCAAGACGCCTGCAACCAAACTGCTAGGTCCCAAGTACCGAGCAACCTATCGGCCGTCGCCCGAGCTGGTGGGTGCGGTCATGCAGGCGCTGGACTACCGGCGCACGCTTCCGGCCAACCTCGCGACCATTGCAACTGGCACTGAACACAAACTCAAGGCGTTCTGCCCGCGCTGTGCCGTCATCGTTGGAAACGGCAGGAAGGAACTTGACACCGAGCAGAAGCGCACAGCCTTTGAGCTATTTCGCTCAAACTCGAAGGATGTCGAGATCATTACCTACGACGAACTGTTCCGAAAGCTTGATGTTCTTGCCAATCTTTTCAGCCTGACTCATGCTTCTCCAAAGCCGGTCTAATCCTTCCATCGAGCGGTCATGCCCCAGCTTGCACGAACCGTATTCTCTGGCGTTGCGCACCCCATCTCCCGGCGCGGCAACCGGCGCGAACGGATGTGTTCTTCAGTGACGAAGATCGTCGCGCCTACTTGGCATGGATGCGGGAGTATTACGCCAAACAGGGGGGCGCGAGATACTGGCTTACTGTCTGATGACCAACCACGCTCATGTGGTGGCGGTGCCGCCGGAGCAAACAGCGTCCGAGCAGATGTTTCGGCCTCTGAACACGAAGTACGCACAGCGGATCAATCGCGCCAAACGCTGGAAAGGGCATCTGTGGCAAGGGCGGTTTTTCTCCTCCGCTCTCGATGATACCTACCTCTGGGCACCGAGCGCGAGGACGGCCGAGGAATGCGGAAAGCGGAGCCTAGGAAAGGTGTGCGTCCCCTTTATCAAGGAGTACCATGATGGTTGATCCGACTAAACCGAAGCGTGTCCTCGTTGTTCACGGCGTCCAATCCGGCACGGATGCCAACCAGAACCAGCATCAACTCATCGAAGAACTCATCAAGACCCGCCTGAACAACGCGCCGCTCCGGTTCGAGACGGAGATGTACCGGTACGAGAACATTAACGATCAGGCCCAACGCCGCCTCCGGCAAGTGATTAAGCTGTTTTACGATAATATCGTTGCAGAAAAGGCGGTGGACTTGAGTTTGGACATCGTTTTGGATGTTCTGATTGCTTTGAAAGGCGACAGCACGGCGCAGAAGATTCGTCAGGGCCTCGTGGATCGGCTTCTGAAAATCCATGAAGAAGGGAATCCTCTGTATCTGGTCGCTCACAGCCTGGGAACGATCTATGCCTTTGATGCGGTCAGTCAGTTGATCGGCACGCGAGGGCTCTTTGATCGGGGTAATAGAAAGTCGTGGCCGGTGCTTGGTCTTGTTACGCTCGGCTCACCGATCGGCCTCAGGATGTTCAAACGGAATCGAGTGAAATCTCTCGGCGAGGGCGATAAATTCCTCCGCTGGATCAACTATTGGGACCGCACCGATCCCGTGGTGAGTGGATCATTCTACGGAAAACCGAATGAAGGGTATGTCATCGCTGAGCGGTTCGCGACGCAGGGCGACGACTACGGTTGGATCATTCAGGACAAGGTCGTGGACGTCGGGAAGGCCTGGTTGCCAGCCCATTGCGGCTATTGGGCGCATCCAGGACTTGGGGATGACCTGGTGAGTCTCTTGGGTTGATTGACCCAATTCGAGAGCGAGGATTCTGACTATGGGAGCGACGCTGCGCGGATTGTTGCTGGTGGCCTTGATGGTCTCGGGGTGTGCCCATCGTTATGTGTACTCCGGAGCCCTGGAGGCGCGGGATTCTCTGGGAAACGTCGGCCAGCATCTGATCTATTGGAACAAGACGACACGACCGCTCTGGTTCGACAGCCAGGAGGGGAGTGTCCGCATCTTGCCGCAGTGTAGCCTCAATACGTTAGCCTATGACGAGCAGCCCACTGGCATCATCTTTCGCGCGCGCGATCGGGACAAGCATGTGTTGGAACGTGCTCAGGACAAGCACGTCTGTGGCAGAATCTTGAACGCCGATCGGATTATCGATCTATCGGAGGGTTCCATTCGGGTCACAGTCTCTTGCGAGGACGCCCCGCAGGACGATCTGGACTCCCCTCAGCCGTATCTGAAGGCACGCGAGCAGCCCTATGAGTTTCCCGTGACGCGCAGGGAAGTGTCTGACTTCAGCGAGATCCCCAAGCGGCCGGAATGCAGGCGGGACTGACATGGTGACACTGCAGTATGGGCAAAGGGGTCGCGTCTTGTATCTTGCTATTTTCGTCTGCTAGTGCCGTAGCGGGATGGGGTGAGTAACTTGTTACCCACGTGTAATATCGTCATTCTTGGGGCAAAGAACAAAAGGATGGGCTGGAGGTATGGCTGTTTCTGGACTAACCAATCGTAGGAAAAATGGAAGAACGACTTTTCACACAGGAGAATTAAAATGCCACTCAAGAAAGGTAAGTCAAAGAAAGTAATTTCGTCCAATATTAAAACTGAAATGAAAGCCGGCCGTCCTCAAAAGCAAAGTATTGCCATAGCAATGTCAAAAGCCGGACTTTCCAAAAAGAAAAAGAAGTAGCAAAAGGGAAATAAAGGAGACGCACACGTTATTTGCGCGTGTTAGACCGCGGTCATGCCCCGGCTTGCACGAACCGTATTCTCCGGCGTTGCGCACCACATCACCCAGCGCGGCAACCGGTGCGAAGATGTGTTCTTCAGCGACGAAGATCGTCGCGCCTACCCGGCATGGATGCGGGAGTACTGCGCCAAACAGCGGGCCGAGATACTAGCCTAGTAAAGGTGTGGGTCCCTTTATATCTAGGGTGTAAAAGCCCACGACCAAGCACCTTAAGCGCATATTGGGAACACGCACGCTTTCGATATGCGCGCGCTTTTACCGCAGGTGAAAATCGCCCGCGCCGAACAGTCCAAGCAAGCCGATAACGATCAAATAAATTGCGACGATGTAGTTCAGCAGACGCGGCACAATCAGAATGAGTATGCCGGCGATCAGTGAAACCAGCGGGGCGAGGCTTAAAGTCATGGTCATATTCATCTCCTTGATATTTGGTGAGGTAGGGACGGTACTATTCTTGCAGAAAACGCGTCCAAAAGAGACATAAATGTTCTGAATAGCTACACAAGTAAAGGCGCTGCCTGCCGCGGCCTCTCTATACTTAGGCCTTCGTCAATTTCCTGCCAATGGATTCCCTCTCCATCCCCAAGAGGCTCATTGCAAGTTCACCCAACCTTTCTATCAATTAATCCAAGCTGGCGTGCTTGTAAAAATTTTATCTCATCGCGCAGTTGTGCGGCCTCCTCGAACTCCAGGTCGCGCGCATGTTTGTACATCTGTTGCTCCAGTTTTTTGATCCGCTGCACCAGCTTTTCCGGCGACAGGGCTTCATAGTTCGCCGTGACTTCGGCGACCTTGGCGTAATGTTTGGCGCCGCCGGGAGCGCTGCGTGCACCTTCCATAATATCGGCAACCGCTTTTTGGATACCTACCGGTGTGATGCCGTGTTGTTTGTTGTAGGTGATTTGCTTGATGCGACGGCGGTCGGTCTCGCCGATTGCGCGCCGCATGGAATCGGTAATCCTGTCTGCATACAGAATCGCCATGCCATTGATGTGGCGTGCGGCGCGGCCTATGGTCTGTATGAGCGAGCGCTCGGAGCGCAGGAAACCCTCTTTGTCCGCATCCAGGATGGCGACCAGGGATACCTCAGGCATGTCCAGGCCTTCGCGCAGCAGATTAATACCGACCAACACGTCGAAGGTCCCCAGGCGCAGATCGCGAATGATCTCGACGCGCTCCACGGTCTCGATGTCGGAGTGCAGATAACGCACCTTTACGCCGTGCTCATCCAAATATTCAGTGAGGTCTTCGGCCATGCGTTTTGTGAGTGTCGTCACCAACACGCGCTCGTTGATGGCTACGCGCTTGCGGATCTCCGATAGCAGATCGTCCACTTGGGTCGTGGCGGGGCGTACTTCAACCTGGGGATCCACCAGCCCCGTGGGCCGTACTACTTGCTCGGCCACCGCGCCGGAGTGCTCCAATTCATAGGGGCCCGGTGTGGCAGAGACATAAATGGTTTGGAACGGCTGCAGTTCAAACTCATCAAAGCGCAGCGGCCGGTTGTCGAGCGCGACCGGCAGGCGAAATCCGTAGTCCACCAGCGTCTGTTTGCGCGAGCGGTCACCTTTATACATGCCGCCAAGCTGCGGAATCGTGACGTGACTTTCATCAATCACCACCAGCGCATTGGGCGGCAGATAGCTCAGTAACGTCGGTGGTGGCTCGCCGGGCGCGCGGCCGGAGAGATAACGCGAGTAGTTTTCGATGCCGGAGCAGTAACCCAGCTCCATAATCATCTCCATGTCGAAGCGCGTGCGCTGTTCGAGACGCTGCGCTTCGACCAGTTTGTTCGCGGCGTAGAGTTCTTCGAGGCGGAGACGCAGGTCGGCTTTCATCTGCTCCACGGCATTGAGCATAATCTCGCGCGGCGTGACATAGTGGGACTTGGGGTAAATGGTGAGGCGCGGTACGCGGCGCAGGATTTCACCTGTGAGCGGGTCGAAATGACTCAGTGATTCGATTTCGTCATCGAACAGTTCCACACGCACCGCCTCGCTGTCGGATTCGGCCGGATAGATGTCTATGACCTCGCCGCGCACGCGGTAGGTGGCGCGCGCGAGTTCGATGTCGTTGCGCGTGTATTGCAGCTCGGTCAGGCGGCGCAGGATGTGGCGCTGATCTATCTTGTCGCCGCGCTTCAGGTGCA
>JAMDBH010000020.1 GCA_023487615.1 Gammaproteobacteria bacterium | reverse complement strand
TGTTCCTGCGCGTTGCGCCGGAACTGTATCTAAAGCGTTTGGTAGTGGGCGGCTATGAGCGGGTGTATGAGATCAACCGCAATTTCCGCAACGAGGGTTTGTCCACCAAGCACAATCCCGAATTCACCATGCTCGAGTTTTATCAGGCCTATGCGGATTATCGTGACCTGATGGATCTCAGCGAAACCATGCTGCGTCAACTTGCGCAGCACATTCATGGCGCTACGACGATAGCCTATCAAGGTGAGCAATACGATTTCGGCAAACCCTTCACGCGCCTGACCTTGAAGGAAGCCGTGTTACAGTTCAATCCGCAACTCAAGGCGGCCGATATCGAATCGCCGGCGGCCGCGCGCAAGGCCGCCGGCGGTTTGGGCATCCCGCTCAAGGACGGTTATGGCGTCGGCAAGATCCAGATGGAGATCTTCGAAAAGACCGTGGAGAGCCGTCTGAAAGATCCCACCTTCATCACCGCCTATCCGCTGGAGGTTTCACCCCTGGCGCGCCGCAACAGCAAGGATCCGTCCATCACCGACCGATTTGAATTATTTGTCGGCGGACGCGAAATCGCCAACGGCTTCTCCGAGTTGAACGACGCCGAAGACCAGGCCGAACGCTTCCGTAAACAGGTGCAGGAAAAAGAAGCCGGCGATGAAGAGGCGATGCACTTCGACGCCGACTACATCCGCGCCCTCGAACACGGCATGCCGCCCACGGCGGGCGAAGGCATCGGCATAGACCGTTTGGTGATGCTGCTCACCGACTCCCCCTCCATCCGCGACGTACTGCTGTTCCCCCACATGCGGCCGGAGGGTGAGTGGCGGGTTTAGGAGCCGCGAACGACCGGCCAAGGAAGGCCGGGCTGGGGCTTGTTCAGTATATAGAAGTCGCGCCATGGATGGCAGAGATGATCGTAACACGGGTGAGGGCTAACGGTTAAAACTCGCTCCTCAAGACGTCAGTAAGCACTGCACCTCGGCCACCTCATCGGCGGTTTGCTCCGCAGAGGTGATGCTGAGTTCGGGATCTATCCCTAGGCGAGCGAAGGCGGGAACCGTCTTCCAGTCCACTTGGGCATGCGGATGTTGAGTGCCGTGATAGCTCTGCAGGTTGGCGACGATGACCACGTCGGTGTAATCGGCGGGACCGTCCGGGTTGCGTTGCAGATACTCGTGACCCGCTGCGACGGCCACGAGTTCGGTCGGAAAGCCCCATGCCTTGAGGATCATATGGCCTATCTGGGGGTGCATCTGGGCGACGATCCGCTCGAGTCTCTCTTCATCATCAATCAACTCCGGTACCTTCTCCGCGCGGCTCAAGATAGGGAGGGAACCGATGTCATGCACCAGCCCCGCCAGCATCGCCTCGTCGGGTTTAAGAGAGGTAAAGTGAGCGGCCAGGACGTGACTGATGGCGGCGACCTGGGTGTTATGCTGCCACAGCGCGGTCAACCGCTTTTTAAGCCGCACCGACTGACCGCGATGCAACTGATCCATCACCAGGCTGGTGACCAGACTGCGTACCAGGACATTACCCAGCCGCGCAATGGCGGTTTGCAGGTTATCCACCGGGCTGCGTCCCCGGTAGAGCGGACTGTTAGCAACCTGGATGAGCCGGGCCGAGAGGGCGACATCGGAGCCCATGATCTTGGCGATTTGAGAGGCCGAGGTCTTCGGATCGTCCACGACTTGGCGTACCTTCAGGGCAACCTCCGGCAGGGTGGGCAACACCAGCCGGTTCTCTTCGATGTCCCGCAACAAATCGGCAAGAAATTTTTCTTCGATCCCGGTCGTCGTTTCGTTCATAGGCTTATCGAATCTTTATGGGTGTTTTGTTTATTCGTAGTGTTCAGCCAGCTAACGGCGATTCTTCAAGCCTCACCAGCGGTCCCGTGGGCGATTTCAGGTGGAGTGGGTCTTTTCCATGCGAAATTTGTACCACTGCCAGCATTTCAAAGACACCCCTCGGTGAGAGTTGAGCATCCACCACCTGTCCCACCGCCTGGCTGTTGCCGGGAGCATAGAGTGTATCACCCGGCGTGGGCGGGTCGGGCGCGTCAGCCCACGCGGTCACCATGCGGCGCTTGATACTGCCGAGGTGATGGGTGCGCGCGACGATTTCCTGGCCCGGATAACAGCCCTTGGTAAAGCTTACCCCGCCGAGCAGATCCAGGCTGACCATTTGCGGCACAAAGGTATCCATCGTGGCAGCGTAAATAGTGGGTAGACCGGCGCGGATGTCGAGTAGGCGCCAATAATCCGCGCTCACCCGCAGGGCATCCGGCTGCAAAGCATCCCACAATGCCTTGATGCCTGCGGGTTCTCCGGCGATAACAAAGCGCTGCACGGTTCCAGGCAGGCGCAGCACCGTGAACAACCCGTCGGGGCGTTGGATCTGTGCAACCTCGTTGACTCGATTTGGAAGGTTACCCAACACGCCCGCTGCACGCGCGGCCGCATCGGGGCCGAAAACACCGATACAGATGAGCCGGTCACTGGCGTTGCTGAGGGTCACCTGCGCGCGGAGCACATACATCCGCAATCGCTTGAGGATCGCGTCGAGAATGCCATGGGGGAGCAATAAATAATAAATCCCGTCGCGCAGGAATAGTCTGAAAATCGCCAGTAGCCGGCCTTTGGGACTGCAATAGGCATTGAGTTGGCTGCGCCGCTCCGTGACCTCGCTCACGTCGTTGCTGAACTGGCCCTGCAGGAAATTCGCGGCGTCCGGGCCCTGCACGGCAATCAGGCCGAGCTGCGAAAGATCGCTAAGCAGCAGCGCATGATCGCCGACTTCGGTGATGTCCGTGGGTGTTCCACTATTGTCTAGGTAGATTTGCCAGTCTGTATTCATGTGTAGACTATTTTAATGCACTTGCCGGATTGGTTATTCAAGACTACGCTTTCATCTCATTCTATATGAAGAGGATACCGGAAGGGGCTATGTCTATAAGGTTAGAAATTGGCCGTTCCCTGTGGCTGTCGGCGGTACTCTTGCTCAGCCACGTCGGCGCCCTGTGGCTACTGATGATTATGCCGCTACCCTGGTGGTTGGCCACCGTGCTCACCGGTGCGCTGGCCTACAGCCTTTTACGCGGCTTGTTTCTGCATGCCCTGCGCAACGGCAGGCAGGCCATAGTCGAGCTGGTATGGGATACGCAGGGCCGCTGGACGCTGCGCTCGGCCGAGGGCCAAAATGTTCCGGCGCGCTTATCGGCGGGTAGTTATGTCAGTCCGTATCTGGTCTTACTCAATTTCGTGACCGGGCGCTGGTGGCAGCGGCGTACTCTGGTGCTGTTGCCGGATGCGCTGGATGCCGGGAGTTTCCGGCGATTGCGTGTGCGGCTAACTACAGCGACTAGGGATTAGGGGCTAGGGATTAGGGTGAGAAGTGTGAGGTTTTTAGATTTTTCCCTAGCCCCTAGTCCCTAACCCCTAGCCCCTGTAGTTAGGCGGGACGAGAATGGTATTCGCCGGCGGATGAGAGACGTCCGGATCTGGATAATCCAGCGTATAGTGCAGGCCGCGGCTTTCCTTGCGGGCCAGGGCCGAGCGGATGATGAGGTCGCTCACCAGCACCAGATTGCGCAGTTCGATGAGATCGTTGGTGACGCTGAAATTACTGTAGTAGTCGGTGATTTCCTGCTGCAATAATTCCACCCGGTGTTTGGCGCGCTCCAGGCGCTTGTTGGTGCGCACGATGCCGACATAGTCCCACATGAAGCGCCGCAGTTCATCCCAGTTGTGCGATACCACGACCTCCTCATCCGAATTGGTTACGCGGCTCTCGTCCCATTCCGGCAACGTCGGCGGAACCGGCGCCGTCGCGAACTGCGCGTGAATGTCTTCACTGGCGGCGGCGGCGAAGACCAGGCATTCGAGCAGCGAATTACTGGCCATGCGGTTGGCGCCGTGCAGGCCGGTAAAGGCTACTTCGCCGATGGCATACAGCCCCTCGATATCCGCGCGCCCGTGGAGGTCGGTCATGATCCCGCCGCAGATATAGTGCGCGGCGGGGACGACCGGGATAGGCTCCTTCGTCATATCAAAGCCGAATTCGAGGCAGCGCGCATAAACGGTGGGGAAATGCGACCTGATGAATTCGGCGGGCTTGTGATGGATATCGAGATACACGCAAGGGATGCCGAGGCGCTTCATCTCATGGTCTATGGCGCGCGCCACGATGTCGCGCGGCGCGAGTTCGCCGCGCGGGTCGAACTGCGTCATGAGCGGCGTGCCGTCGGGCAGCAGTAAACGTCCGCCCTCACCGCGCACCGCTTCGGTGATCAGAAACGACTTGGCGCGCGGGTGGTACAGGCAGGTCGGGTGGAATTGGATGAACTCCATATTGGCGACGCGGCAGCCCGCGCGCCAGGCCATGGCGATGCCGTCGCCGGTGGCGACGTCCGGGTTGCTGGTGTACAGGTAGGCCTTGCCCGCCCCGCCTGTCGCGAGCACCACGGAGCGGGCGCTGAACACCCCCACCCGATCAGCGCCGCGGTCGAGCACGTAGGCGCCTAGGCAGCGTCCCCCTCCCAAGCCCAACTTTTTTGAGGTGATGAGGTCTATGGCGATGTGTTGCTCGAAGAGCGCGATGTTCGGATGGTTCCGCACCTGCTGTTCGAGGGTGGTTTCGATCTCGCGCCCGGTCGCGTCGGCGGCATGGATGACGCGGCGGTGGCTGTGCCCGCCCTCGCGGGTGAGGTGATATTCAAAGCTGCCATCCGGTTGGGCCTCCTGTGTAAACGCCACACCTTGATCTATGAGCCACTGCACCACCTCTCTGCTGTGTTCCACGGTATAACGCACGACCTGTTCGTCGCACAGTCCGGCCCCGGCGATCAGGGTGTCGCGGATGTGTGAGGCGATAGAGTCGCCCTTATCGAGCACGGCCGAGATACCGCCTTGTGCATAGAAACTCGCGCCTTCCCTGAGCGGTCCTTTGGTCACTACGGCGATGCGCGCATGAGGTGCGAGGCGCAGGGCCAGGCTGAGACCGGCGAGGCCACTGCCGATGACGAGGACATCGAAATTGGGGTGTTGAGTCATGGATGGTTGGTTAGGGTCTTGTATAGTGCGACTTTCGCCGGACTGACAAGAGCGACTATAATGATAAATTGACGTTTCTGTCGAACTATATTGGACTTATAAGGTCTATCACCACTGCAGAGCCCGGGCCAAGGTGACAAACAAGACCCCTATGGGGGAACAGAATATTGATCAGGCCCTGGTAGAGCGTGTACAGCGGGGGGAGAAAAAGGCATTTGATGTCCTGGTGCTCAAGTACCAGCATAAACTGGTCAAACTGATCTCGCGCTATATTCGTGATGCAAGTGAGGTCCAGGACGTCGCCCAGGAGGCCTTTATCAAGGCCTATCGGGCGCTGCCGAACTTTCGCGGCGACAGCGCCTTTTATACCTGGCTGTACCGGATCGCCATCAACACGGCAAAGAATTATCTGGTCGCCCAGGGACGCAGGCCGCCTGATGATGATATTGATGTGATGGACGCCGAGCAGTTCAGCGGCGCGACGGCGCTGAAGGAGTACGCCACGCCGGAGCATATCCTGCTGCGTGATGACATCGAGCAAACCGTGGCTCGGGTCATTGACCAGTTGCCGGAGGATCTGCGCACCGCCATCACACTGCGCGAGCTGGAGGGTCTCAGCTACGAGCAGATCGCCGAGGTGATGGCCTGCCCGGTCGGTACGGTGCGCTCCCGGATATTCCGGGCGCGTGAGGCGATAGACAGCAAACTGAAGCCCCTGTTGGAATCGAGTTGAAGCAGGTAATGATTATGAGTAAAGACGAACACATCTCAGCACTGATGGACGGTGAGTTGAATGAGGCCGAAACCGGCCGGTTGCTGGATCAGTTGCAGCGGGATGCCGGGCTGCGAATGTGTTGGACCCGCTACCACTTAATCAGCGACGCGCTGCGTAGCGATCTCACCTGTCACATCAAACACAATGTCGCAAGCCGCGTCATCCAGGCCCTCGAATCCGAACCCACCCATCTTTCACCGCGCCGCCTTACGCCTCACCCCTCACGCCTCACCCCTCACATTTTTAAGCCGCTGGCCGGTCTCGCCGTGGCCGCCTCGATCGCTGCGGTGGCGGTGCTCAGCCTGCAGACCACGGCGCCGCTGCAAACCGCATCCCCTGTCAACCTTGCCGGCCTGCCCGGGGCAGCCCCGGTAGCGCAGGTTTCCAGTGCCGCAGGCCGGTCACGCTGGAGCGCGGGCCGTCCGTCCGTGGAGTCCAAGCTGGACATCTACCTGGCCAATCACAATCAATATTCCATGTCTACCGAGATGCAGGGGATGTTGCCTTACGCCCGGATAGTCGGGTATGAGACAAACCCCTAGGCTATTCATAATGCGCCTCTGGACAGTGTGCGGTACATGCCTGCTGGCGGGTTTGCCGTTACTCACGGCCAGGGCGGACATCGCCCCCGCCGCGCGCGAATGGCTGGAAAAGATGTCCTATGCGGCGCACGCCCTTAACTATGAGGGCGTCTTCGTCTACATCCACGACCGGCAGATGACCACCATGCGTATCACCCATCGCATGGATGCCGACGGCGAGCACGAACAACTGGTCTCGTTAACCGGCGTAGGGCGCGGCGTGATCCGCAGCAACAGCAGCGTGACCCACATACTCCCCGACGATACCGTCTTGACGATGAGCGAAGGCCAGTTGCGCCCGCCGTTTTCAGGACTGGACGACATGGAACCCGTCATCAGCGAGCTCGGTAAACACTACGATTTTTCCCTGGCGGGGCAGGAGCGGGTTGCCGGTCAGCTCGGCCAGATGCTGCTCATCAAGCCCAGGGATCAATATCGCTACGGCTATAACCTGTGGCTCCATAACGGCACGGGACTACTACTAAAGGCGGACGAGGATCT
>JAMDBH010000120.1:2680-6972 GCA_023487615.1 Gammaproteobacteria bacterium | reverse complement strand
GCTCCTTTGTAGAGTTAAGTTGCTGTCAGTGTACACTTAAAAGCAGGCCGGTCGTTTGGCCATGAATAGATTTAATAATTTATTTTAAAAACAATAGGATAGACAAATATTTCGGCAGCAAGACTGTCATCATTTGGGGTGTGCTCGTGAGGGAAATCTCCCCGTCAGGCTGTTCAGGAAGGCGACGATATCCTCCACCTGCCGATCGGACAATTCTTTCCTGAGTTGCGTTACCGCCATCACCCGCACCGCTTCCTCCAGGCTGGAGACGGTTCCGGTGTGGAAATACGGCGCGGTGAGTGCGATGTTGCGCAGCGTCGGTACACGAAACAGCCGTTTATGAATGGGATTCTTGGTCGCCTCATAACGGCCCAAGTCGTCCGTCACCAGGTTATACTCTTGGTCGTATTCACTGCCCAGGTAATTGGGGAATAACTCATAGAACCCCTCCCCCATCGACACCGGCGGGCCTGAAAAATTATCACCGAAGTGGCAGGCGGCACAACCAACCGATTCAAACTCTTTCATGCCGCGCACGGCCTGCTCGCTCAAGGCCTGTTTATCGCCCTTCACATAACGGTCAAAGGCGCTGTCAGGCGTCACCAGCGTGCGCACAAAGACGGCAACGGCCTTGGCGATGTTATCGAGCGTCACGGCATCTCGCGTACCAAAAGCCTTGATAAACTGCTTACGATATTTTGGCATATGCCGCACCGCCTCGATCACCTTCTGTTCGTCAGGCATGGCCATCACGGTGGGATCGAAGAAGTGGTCCTTGACGGCGGCTTCCAGACTCTCCGCCCTGCCGTCCCAGAACTGCACGCTCTGATAAGCCGCATTTAATACAGTCGGCGTGGAACGCCGCCCCGGCTTGCCGAGGGCGCCGGTGGAGAGCGGGCGGTGGTCCACCCCGCCGGTCTTGAGGTTGTGACAGGTATTACAGGAGATTTTACCGTTGAACGACAGGCGGGTATCAAAATACAACTGCCTGCCCAACGCGACCTTCTCGGCCGTCAGCGGGTTATCGGAGGGAATGGGGGGCACTTCGGGCAAGGCATGCAGCGGCTCATAGGCCATCACGGACGTGGCCAACATAACCATCATCAAACCAAACAGAGTAGTGCGATTCATCTGCATCACTATGCTCCTTCAAAAATATCTTCACCACAGAGGACGCGGGAAGAAAACTATTTGGATTATATTTCTCTGCGTCCTCTGCGGTAAACTTTAGTCATAAAAAAACCGGGCAGGGCCCGGTTTTTCGGGGTAGCCGAATGAATTCGGCCCTACGCGGTTTCTGTGCCCTCATCTGCCGGCATAGGACGATCCACCAGCTCGACGATGGCCATCGGCGCGGCGTCACCGGCCCTAAAGCCGCACTTCAGGATACGCAGATAGCCGCCCGGGCGCGCCTTGTAACGCGGACCGAGTTCGTTGAACAGCTTAGTGACGATTTCGCGATCACGCAGACGTGCAAAGGCGAGCCGTCGCTTGGCGACGCTGTCAATCTTGGCCAGGGTAATCAACGGCTCCGCCACGCGGCGCAGCTCTTTGGCCTTGGGTAGCGTGGTCTTGATGATTTCGTGACGCATCAGCGCGACCGCCATCATCTTCAGCAACGCCTTGCGGTGGCTGCTGTTGCGGCTCAGTTGACGACCACTGTTATGGTGACGCATAGTTTATCCTTTCGTATTCTGGGCTGCGGTGAGTCTTAGGCCGAGGCCGAGACCGGGGCCGAGATCTTCTCCGGCTCTTTCAGATTCGGCGGCGGCCAATTTTCCAGGCGCATGCCCAAAGACAGGCCGTGCGAGGCAAGCACGTCCTTGATCTCGGTGAGTGATTTCTTGCCGAGATTGGGAGTCTTCAGCAACTCCACCTCGCTGCGTTGGATGAGATCGCCGATATAATGGATGCTCTCAGCCTTGAGACAATTGGCGGAACGAACCGTCAACTCCAAATCGTCCACCGGGCGCAACAGGATAGGATCGATCTCTACCGCTTGTACCGAACTGGGACGCGCCACTTCGCTGCCCTTTAGCTCCACAAAGATCGAAAGCTGATCCTGCAGGATGTGCGCAGCGCGGCGGATCGCTTCTTCAGGGTCCACCGTGCCGTTGGTTTCGATATCTATCACCAGTTTGTCGAGGTCGGTGCGCTGTTCCACACGCGCGCTCTCCACCGCATAGGTCACCTTACTCACCGGGCTGAACGAGGCATCCAGTTGCAGTTTCCCGATGGCCTTGTCCTCCTCGGTACGCGACAGCCGCGCGGTAGAGGGCTCATAACCGCGTCCACGCTTGATCTTCAGGGTCATGTGCAGCGCCCCGGCCTTGGTTAAATGCGCGATGACGTGATCGGGGTTCACGATCTCTACGTCATGATCCAAAACGATGTCGTTGGCGGTCACCACACCGGGGCCTTTTTTGCTGATGGTGAGGGTGGACTCGTCCTTGTTGTGCATCCGGATCGCCAGGCCTTTAAGATTGAGCAGTATCTCAACCACATCCTCTTGCACACCTTCGATACTGGTGTACTCATGTACCACACCCTGAATCTCGGCCTCCACCACGGCACAGCCCGGCATCGAAGACAGCAAGATACGACGCAGCGCGTTACCCAGGGTATGTCCGAAGCCGCGCTCCAGCGGCTCCATCGCCACTCTGGCGTGTTTGGCGTCTATGTGCTGAACTTCAACCAGACGAGGCTTTAAAAATTCTGAGACTGAGCCTTGCATAAAAACCCTCTCTTCAACAGAACACGCGGTGTAGCCGTGTATTTTTACTTGGAGTAAAGCTCGACGATGAGATGCTCATTGATCTCGGCGGGCAAATCACTGCGCTCCGGTTTCGACTTAAACACCCCCTGCATTTTACTTACATCCACATCGATCCAATCTGGAAACCCGCGCTGCTGTGCCATGTCGAGCGCGGCCTGGATGCGCAACTGGCTCCTACCCTTCTCATTCACCGCGACCACATCGCTGGGCTTGACCTGATAGGTGGGTATATTCACCTTTTTGCCGTTCACGGTCACCGTATTGTGGCGCACCAACTGGCGTGCCTCACTGCGAGAGGTGGCGAAACCCATGCGGTAGACCACGTTGTCCAAACGGCCCTCCAGCAACTGGAGCAGATTCTCGCCGGTCGAACCCTTGCGGCGATCCGCCTCTTTATAGTAGAGGCGGAACTGAGATTCCAGCACGCCGTAAACCCTGCGCACCTTCTGCTTTTCGCGAAGCTGGGTCGCGTAATCCGAGAGCCGGGTGCGCCGCTGCCCGTGCTGCCCCGGGGGGAACGCACGGCTTTCTATCGCGCACTTGCTGCCGAAACATTTCTCGCCCTTAAGGAAAAGCTTCTCCCCCTCACGGCGGCATAAACGACATTTTGGACCAATATATTTTGCCAAGACTTGCCTCCGGCTTACACGCGACGCTTTTTGGGGGGACGGCAACCGTTGTGTGGAATCGGTGTCACGTCAGTGATGTTGGAGACCTTGAAACCGGCCGCGTTAAGGGCACGAACGGCCGACTCTCTGCCTGGACCAGGACCCTTGACGAAGACTTCTAGATTCTTCACGCCAAACTCCTGTACTGCATTACCCACCTTTTCCGCCGCCACCTGTGCAGCGAACGGCGTGCTCTTGCGGGAGCCACGGAAGCCACAGCCGCCGGACGTCGCCCATGCCAAGGTGTTGCCCTGGCTGTCGGTGATAGTAATTATCGTATTGTTGAACGAGGCGTGGGTGTGCGCCATGCCGTCTACGACATTCTTTTTAACGCGCTTGCGGACGCGGGTAGTGACCTTAGCCATAGATATCCTGTTTAATTACTCTCAACTTATTTCCTGATCGCCTTGCGCGGACCTTTACGGGTCCTCGCATTGGTGCGGGTACGCTGACCACGCACCGGTAAGCCGCGGCGATGACGCAGGCCGCGATAGCAACCCAGATCCATCAAACGCTTGATGCTCATGGAGACCTCGCGCCGCAGATCTCCTTCCACAGTGAATTTAGCCACCGCGGAGCGTAAAGCCTCCACCTGGGCGTCGGTGAGATCCTTCACCTTGATTTGCGGGTTCACCCCGGTCGCCTTGCAAATATCTTGGGCGCGCTCGCGGCCAATACCGTAAATCGCGGTCAACGCGACGGACGTGTGCTTCTGAACCGGAATATTTATACCAGCAATACGGGCCATACAGCTCTCCTAACCTTGCCGTTGCTTATGACGTGCGTCGGTGCAAATCACCCGCACCACGCTCTTACGCCGCACGATTTTACAGTTACGACACATCTTT
>JAMDBH010000120.1:0-2670 GCA_023487615.1 Gammaproteobacteria bacterium | reverse complement strand
GAGGCTCGCACCTTCATAATATTGACTCCCTACCTCACCTTCTCAGATTGGCCTTCTTCAGCAGGCCCTCATATTGATGCGACATCAGATGCGCCTGCACCTGCGCCATAAAGTCCATGACCACGACAACAATAATCAGCAACGACGTCCCGCCGAAATAAAACGGCACATTCCAGTACACAATCAAAAACTCCGGCAACAAGCAGACCAGCGTGATATATAGCGCCCCGCCCATGGTAAGGCGCGTCATCACACCGTCAATATAGCGCACCGTCTGCTCGCCGGGCCGTATACCCGGAATAAAGGCCCCGGATTTCTTCAGGTTGTCCGCCGTGTCCTTGGGATTGAACACCAAGGCCGTATAAAAAAAGCAGAAGAATATGATCGCCGCTGCATATAAAATCACATAAATCGGTTGCCCGGGAGAGAGCGTGGTTGAGATATCCTTCAGCCAACCCAGCCCCTCGGTACTCCCGAACCAGCCGCTTATGGTGGCGGGAAACAGGATGATGCTCGACGCAAAGATCGGAGGTATCACCCCCGCCATGTTGACCTTGAGCGGCAAGTGACTGGTCTGCCCCGCATACATCGTGCGTCCTTGCTGGCGCTTGGCGTAATTGACCGTAATACGCCGCTGGCCGCGCTCTACAAACACCACAAAACTCGTCACCGCGATCGCCAGGGCAAACAGCACCGCCACCGTGAAGAAGTTCATCTCGCCGGTGCGCGCCAACTCCAGCGTCCCGCCGATGGCCTGCGGCAGACCCGCCACGATGCCCGCAAAGATGATGATCGAGATGCCGTTGCCGATCCCGCGCTCGGTCACCTGTTCACCCAACCACATCAGAAACATGGTGCCGGTGACCAGCGTCAGCGCCGCCACAAAAACAAATTGCATCCCCGGACTAATCACCACCTGCACGGCACCGGCCTGCTGACTTTGCAGGGCGATGGCGATACCGATGGACTGAAACACCGCCAGCACCAGCGTGAAGCGCCGGGTATATTGGCTGATCTTGCGCCGCCCCGATTCACCCTCTTTCTTCAGTTGTTCGAGGGTCGGCACCACCGTCGTCAACAACTGGATAATGATCGAAGCCGAAATGTACGGCATGATCCCCAGCGCAAACACCGAAAAGCGTTCCAGCGCGCCACCGGAGAACATATTGAACATGTCTACGATGGTGCCGCGCTGCTGATCGAACAAGGCGGCCAGCGCCACCGGATCTATCCCCGGCACGGGTATGTGGGTGCCGATACGAAACACCAGCAACGCACCCAACACAAACAGCAGACGACGCTTAAGCTCCGTGAAGCGGCCCGCGCCGGCCAAGCCATTAACCAGTGCTGAGGACGTAACGGCCACCTTACTCCTCGACCTTGCCGCCCGCCGCTTCGATGGCGGCCCTGGCGCCCTTGGTCACGGCAACGCCGCGCAGGGTCACAGGCACGGCGATCTTGCCGGAGAGAATCACCTTCACGCGCTTCGCGCCCTGCGGTACCAAGTTCGCCGCTTTGAGGGCCAGCAGATCTATCGTATCGCCCTTGACCTTGGCGAGTTCATGCAGCCTGATCTCGGCGCAATCATTCGCCGTCAGCGACGCGAAACCAATCTTCGGCAGACGCCGCTGTATGGGCATCTGGCCGCCCTCGAAACCGACCTTGTGATAGCCGCCGGCGCGCGCATGCTGGCCTTTGTGGCCGCGCCCGCAGGTCTTGCCCAGGCCCGAACCGATGCCACGCCCTACGCGCTTGGCGGACTGCTTGGCGCCCCTGCCGGGCTTCAGTGTGTTGAGACGCACTAGATTAAATCCTCGACCTTGAGCATGTATGAGATCTTATTAATCATGCCGCGCACGCTCGGTGTATCGGTAAGCTCAACGCTATTATGCATGCGCCTGAGACCCAGGCCCGCGAGACAGGCCCTGTGTACCGGCAACCGCCCGAAGCGACTGCGCACCAGTGTCACCTTGATCGTTTTGTTAGCGTTCTTTTTTGCCATGACTATTCCAGAATATCGCTCAGTGACTTACCGCGCTTGGCCGCAATGTCTTCCGGATCGTTCATGACGGTCAGACCCTTGATGGTCGCGCGTACGACGTTGATAGGATTGGTCGAGCCTATGCACTTGGCCAGCACATCGTGCACGCCGAGCACCTCGAACACCGCGCGCATCGCACCGCCCGCGATAATACCGGTACCCTGCGAGGCAGGCTGCATAAACACCTTGGCCGCGCCGTGCTCAGACGTAATGGGGTATTGCAAGGTGCCGCCCTTGAGGCTGATGGAGCGCAGATTACGGCGTGCATCGTCCATGGCCTTCTGGATGGCCACAGGCACCTCGCGCGCCTTGCCGCGCCCAAGACCGACCTTGCCGTTGCCGTCGCCGACCACCGTCAGGGCCGCGAAGCCGAACTGCCGTCCGCCCTTCACCACCTTGGCGACACGATTGACCGCGACCAGCTTCTCCAGCAAGCCGTCGTTATTTTTTGGGACTTCGTAACCTGCCATACATTTACTCCCCGCTGTCTTACCGCGGGCTCCTTAGAATTCGAGGCCGTTTTCACGCGCCGCATCGGCCAGCGCCTTGACACGGCCGTGGTACTTAAATCCGGAGCGATCGAACGCAACCCGGGTGATGCCCGCCGCCCTTCACCACCTTGGCGACAC
>JAMDBH010000112.1 GCA_023487615.1 Gammaproteobacteria bacterium | reverse complement strand
ACGGTCAGTCCAGCAGCCTGGGGCAGGTGATTCTGACTAACTTCGCCAATCCGCAAGGTTTACAGCAGTTGGGTAACACGAGCTGGGCCGAAACCTTCACCTCCGGCGCCGCGCTGGACGGCGCGCGGACACCACACCGCTATTGTCTATGCTGAGGCCGCTCAAACGGCCGTTGGCATAACCGTCCTGAGTGAGCGAGTTGACGCCAAAGGCATTGCCCAATTGGGTGGTGTTGGTGTAGTTCAGGGTCAGCGACAGCGCCGCGGCGCCGCTCGGCGGCGGGATGGTAAAGGCCAAAGGACCAATATTACCGGGGGCGGCGGGCGTAGTGAGCACGCCCGTATTTGAGAACACCAATGACGCGGGCCCGCTGATGGGGAAAATATTATCCACCTGCGTATAGGCATCCCAAGTATTTGCCGCCGCCGCCTTACGGAAGTAGATCGTCGTAAGGTGCGGTGCGCCCAGCGAGTCATATACCGTGAGCGAAGTTGAATTGTTATAGCTGGCCGGATCCGGCGCAGCAGGTCCGGCGGTGGAGAAGGCTACCCCAGGCACCGTCGCAGCGGCATTCAGATTGGCGCCGACCGTGATCGTGCCGGATACCTTGGGCGGTATATCAGCCGTGGACAACTTGAGATCGCCGCGCGCACCCGTAATTGCACCGGTAGACGTCGCCTGGAATGCCGTAAGCCGCTGGCCGGTGCTGTTCACCACAAAACCGTCTTTATCAACGCCGAAGGAACCGGCGCGAGAATAAACCGTGGTGCCGTTATCGTTGAGACGGAAAAAACCCGAACCGTTAATGGCAAGGTCCAGATTGTTGTTGGTGAAATTGACGGTGCCCTGTGCGAATTGCTGACCCACCTTCTGCAGACGCACGCCGCTGCCGATGGCGTTGCTCGAAGCGCCCAAGCTGCTTGCGGCATAGATGTCTCCAAATTCCGCCCGCGAACCCTTGAATCCGGTCGTAGCGTTGTTGGCGATGTTGTTGCCGATCACGTTGAGATCGGCGGTGGCGGCGTTCAATCCGCTTAATGCAATACGAAATGGCATAACGATTCTCCTCTTTCTGAGACTATAAAATCTGTTTGATCTTACTGAGTTCGACAGAACCTATACCGCCGAGATTCAGGCTCAACCCGTTTTTCCCCACGCTGACGCTTTCCACTTTTGTGCTGACATAGGTGTCCACAGCCTGGTTTTTTCCTTCCACAATGGCTTCGGCCCTGATGAAGTAGCTTCCCGGCGCAGCCTGTTGGCCGTTATCGGCGATGCCGTCCCAGCTAAAGCGCGCCTGCCCCTCGGGTTGCGGGCCCAGCTCCAAAGCGCGGACAAGTTCCCCCTTGGAATTAAAAATACCGACGGTGAGCTTGCTGGTGCTGGATGCCAAATCCACGGCGCCGTTAAGACCGCCCCCCTGCGGCAACACGCCTTGCCCACTCGGCGCAAGCACCGAGCGGCCCACCAAGCTTGAGGCTTGCAGAATCTGGTTTGATTGCATCGCGCTGGCCAACTGCCCGAATGAACCTTGTAATTCCTGTATGCCGCTCACGGTGCTGAATTGCGCAATCTGGCCGAGAAATTCGCTGTTACTGAGAGGCTTGGTCGGGTCCTGATGTTTCAACTGCGCCGTCATCAGCTCCAGAAATTCGGCCTGGCCGAGCCTGCTGTTGTCCTTCGCGGGAGTCTTGCCCAGACCTAGACCCAGGCTTTCATAAACGTTGGTTTCTTGTACGCTATTCATCTTCCCTCCTATTGACCCATCGCCAGGGTGCGCAGCATGAGCTGCTTGCTTGTGTTGATGACCTCGAGATTGCTCTGATAGGAGCGCGAGGCCGAAATCATGTTGGCCATCTCTTCGATGGGATTGACGTTGGATGTGTAGACATAGCCGCGCGCGTCGGCAAGCGGATTATTCGGTTCGTACTGGCTGCGCACCGGCGCCTGGCTTTCCACAATACCCAGCACCTTCACGGCCACATTGGTTTCTTGCGGGTCTCCGCCGAGGGCGCTCATCACCGCGGCGAACACCGGCTGGCGCGCGCGGTACGCCTGTTGCGGCGTGCTGCTCACCGTGTCGGCGTTGGCCATATTGCTGGCCGTGGTATTGAGCCGCAGCGACTGCGCACTAAGGCTGGAACCGGCGATATCGAAGATTTTGAATAATGACATGGCTAGTCTCCCCGGATTGCCGTGAGCAATCCCCTGATCTTGCCGCTCAAAAAGGTAAGACTGGTCTGATATTGAATGGCGTTTTGGGTAAACTCGGCCTGCTCGATCTGGGTATCCACGGTGTTGCCGTCCAGAGCAGGTTGACTGGGTATGCGATACTGCAATTCGGCATCAATACGATTGGCGCCCGCATTGGCTGCGATGTGGCCGGGCTGGGTGGTTACCAGCCGCACGCTAATGATAGAAGATTGGCCGTGTGCCTGCGCCAGCGCGGACTTAAAATCAAAGTCGCGCGCCTTATAATGGGGGGTATCGGCATTGGCGAGATTGTTCGCCAACACCTCGGCACGCCGACTATGCAGCGCCAGAGCGTCGGCGTGTATCCCTAATGCAGAATCGATGTTTATCGGCATGCCCCACCTCAACTTTAGTTTTTCAGTGGGAAATAAAGCAATGCCTATGCCATAACGAAAATTATATGCAGGAACAAGGTGATAGCAGAGAAAGTCGGAGGGTTACCTACTCCAAGACGGCAAAATCCGGTCATGGAGCGGCAAGCAGAGAGACAAAGCCGGTCAGCGGGCGGCTTTCTTAAGCCGGTACATCACCCCGCTCGGATGGCGCACCATTTCGAAGGCGTCGCTGTAATTGACGATGGATTCCGAGGCGCCAAGGAATAGATAGCCCTGCGGATGCATCGCTGCGGCCAGGCGCGTCAGAATATCGATCTTTAAGGCAGTGGAAAAATAGATCAGCACATTGCGGCAAAAGATCACATCAAACTTGCCCAACACGCTGTAACTGTTCAACAAGTTGAGCTCCTTGATCGTGACGGAGGACTTAACCTCTGGCCTGACCGCCCATTTGTCGCCTTTGGGAGTAAAAAAGCGATGTCTGCGGTCGGCGCTGATCCCGCGGGCCAGGCTGGCCTTGTCGTAGACCGCCTCCTCGGCCTCTTTCAGCATGGACGGGGAAATATCCGTCGCGACAATCTGCACACCCTTGGGTAGGCTGCCCGGCTTGGATTGCAGATACTCCTGGATGGCGATACTGATGCTATAGGGCTCCTGGCCGGAAGAACAGGCCGCCGACCAGATACGCAACGGCCGGCCGCGCTGTTGGGAAATCTCGGGCAACACCGCTTGTTTGAGCAGCTCGAAGGGGGAAACGTCACGAAACCACAACGTCTCGTTGGTGGTCATCGCATCCACCACCCGGTGTTGCAGCGCAGTATTCGGTTTGGCCTTGAGCCGTTTGATCAGTTCGCCCAGATTCGGGATGGCGAACTCGGACATCAGCCGGTTCAGGCGGCTGCTTACCAGGTAATGTTTGTTGTCACCGAGTAAAATTCCGCACGCCTGCTCAAGGAATACCTTAAAGTCTTCGTAGTCGGTGGCGGTGATAGGCTTATTACTCATAAGTCAATAAGTAAGGCTACACTTCACGCCACGTCCCCGCCCCCTATGTAGGGGGCGGGACAGGGTGGGGTAGGTAAAACAGGGTATTTACTCAGGAGTCACATTATAAGCATTGTAGCCTTACTTCGTGACTCCTGAGTAATCTGAGGCATTATAGAACTTATAGCTGAACGCCCCATCATACTACGATTTCGCCGGCTGGGTGCGACCCGGCTAGCACCCAGCCCCCCGAAGGGTCTGGCGTCCAGCTTCAATCTTTTAGCCGCCCGGCGGTTAGGCAGCTTTCAGTATAGCCTGCCCCTTTACCCTATCCAGCACGGCCTGAGCCAGTTCATCAGGCTTAAACTTGGCTACGAACTTGTCGGCTCCGACCTTCTCCACCATCGCATTATTAAACACCCCGCTCAGAGAGGTATGCATGAGCACATAAAGATCCTTGAGCCGCGGGTCTTTCTTGATCTCGGCTGTGAAGGTGTAACCATCCATCTCAGGCATCTCCACGTCGGTAATGACCATAGTGACACGCTCTTTGAGCGGCTTGCCGTCAGCGGCCCAGCCCTTGAGTATATTGAGCCCCTCGCGGCCATCACGCGCCACGGTGGATTGGATGCCGAGCTGGCTGAGGGTATGGGTAATCTGATTGCGCGCCACACTGGAATCATCCACCACCAGTACGTGCTGCAAAGCCATTTGTTCCGGTATTCCGCTGTCACGGATCTCGTGAGAGACAACACCTGCAGAAGGACTGACTTCAGACAGCACCTTCTCGACATCTATGATTTCGACCAGTTCGTCGTCCATGTGGGTCACGGCAGTCATGTAGCTGCTGGAGCCGGTACCGGCGGGCGGCGGCAGTATGCTCTCCCAGTTCACGTTGATAATGCGGTCTACCCCGCTCACCAGGAACCCTTGAGTGGAGCGGTTATACTCTGTCACAATGAGAAAGCAACCGGATTCGATCGCTAGCAGCGGTCTGCCTATGCCCAGGCCCAGATCCATCACGGCAATTGTCTTGCCGCGAATATGGGCCACGCCTCGAATCACCGGGTGCGACTTAGGGATATGGGTAAGTGGTGGGCACTGCATCACCTCCTGAATCTTGAACACGTTGATACCGAACCGCTGTTTGCCTCCAAGACGGAATAGTAACAATTCCAAACGGTTATGCCCCACCAGTCGGGTACGCTGATTTACACCCTCCATCACCCCAGCCATTGCACGCTCCTTAATGTGAAATAATCTCTGCTGACTATGGCGGCAGCTCTATCGGATACTTTAGAAAAACTCTGAGTTATTCATGCCGAACCGCCAAGACACCAAGAACGCCAGATTTTTCTTTACAATTCAAAACCTTTTTTAGTGACCTTGGCGCTTTGGCGGTTGGCGATATTTCAGAGCTTCTTTAGAAAAATGCGGCATATCCTTTGCATTTACCTGATGAAGGCTCCCGAGGGTCTCAGGTTGAAACTATTTTTTACATTTATTCAATTACTTACCAATATGACCCTAAAGTTATCCAGGACAAATGCCGATTATTTGACTGTAGCCAAGCGAATCATGATGGCTAGCCTGATCGGGATTGCAGCGGTGCACGCTGAAGGCATCCAGCCGCTGGATACGATTTATGCCGCAGCGAAGGATTTCCTCGTCAGCCGGAATCCGGGGCAACAGCAGGCCCAGCAGATCGAAGCCGGTCCGCTCGATGTGCGCCTGGCCTTGACCGCCTGCGAAGTCCCTCTGGAGGCCTTTATGCCTCCTGGCAGTTCGAAGTATGGCAACACCACTGTCGGCGTGCGCTGCCCGGGGGCAAAACCCTGGTCCGTGTATGTCCCGGTAAAGATTAAGATATCCACCGCCGTGGTGGTCGCGGCCCGGCCGCTGATGCGGGGAGCGCAGTTGAGTGAAGCAGACCTCACCACCGCCACGCTTGACGCGGGCAGTCTGCCGCCCGATTATTTGACCGATTCGCGGCAGGCCATCGGCCAGCAGCTCAAACGGCCCCTCTCGAGCGGCATGGCGGTGGCCGCAGGGATGTTGGATACGCCCCGGATGGTACGCCGGGATGAGCGCGTGACGATACTGGCCGAGGAGGGCGGATTAGAGGTGCGCATGGCCGGTCAAGCTCTCGAGGACGGCGCCTTGGGTCAGCCGATCAAGGTGCGCAACCTGGTGTCCAAGCGGATCGTGGGCGGCGTCATCGCGGCCCCTGGGATCGTGAAGGTACAGATGTAAAATTAAGGAAACTCTGAAAAATATATCGCCAACCGCCAAGGCGCCAAGGCCACCAAGAAAAAAGGCTTGAATTGTAAGGAAAAATATTGGCGTTCTTGGCGTCTTGGCGGTTCAACATGAATAAATCAGAGATTCCTTAAGAATGCTAAAGTTTTTGTAAAATCTGCCGCTAACTGGAGCTAGAAGAAGTACTATTTTTAGGAGTGAGTGACATGCCTATTGAAATTAATGGCTTACCTATAACGGTCCTGAAGAATCCCAAGGAAGGGCCGCAGGTAGATACAGGGCGCAACAAACCTACCCCGGCCCAAGAGGAGACGGGTAAGCCCGCCTCGTCCGACACGGTGACCCTGACAGATACCGCCGCACGGCTACGCGCCCTGGGGAACACTCTCTCCGCACTGCCCGTGACCGATACTCAGCGAGTGGAAGGCGTCAAAAAGGCCATCGAGGACGGCAACTATACGGTGGATGCCGGGCGCGTGGCGCAGAAAATGATCGAGTTCGAGAAACTGCTTAAATCCTAACGCCGGACGCTGACCTTCATGAATCCTACTGAGCATATCCAGTTGATGGGCGTGACCCTGCAGCACGAGGTCGAGGCCGTATCCCGACTCATGGAATTATTGCTGCAAGAGCGCGAGGCCCTTGCCGCGCATGACGCCGGCGCGCTGGAAAAGGCCGCTCAGGATAAACAACAGCAGCTTTCCAAAATAGAGTCTTGGGAACAGGAGCGCAACCACCTGTTGACCTCCGGCGGCTATCCTGCGACGCAACATGGGATGGAGCAGTATCTCAAGGCGCAGAATAACCCCCGGCTCGACCGGTTGTGGCAGCAGCTCCTCAGCCTCAGCGGTAAATGCCATCACCAGAATCAGGTCAACGGCGGCATCGTGGAGGCCGGACGTCACCATATCCAGCGGGCGCTTGCTATCCTGCGCGGTGTCAGCCCTGATGCCGAGCTGTACGACCCGGCAGGGAAGACCCGTTCCATGCATCTCCCCAACACTCTTACCACGGCTTAAGCTTCCGACACCCCCTCCGGCAGCCTATGCAATCTGAGGCTAGCCAGGGCCAATTTTATTGGCACTACTACCGATAAGGCCTCATATTAGACCCTTCGACGGGAGGGCCCAGCCAAATGCGCAACTTTGCCCAGCTCCAAGATAGGCGCCAGAGCGGATATAGCCGTAAGCATTTTTGGC
>JAMDBH010000016.1 GCA_023487615.1 Gammaproteobacteria bacterium | reverse complement strand
GCATTGGAAGTGAAGTTTGTCATTACAGGTTTGATTCTCAAGACCAGCATTAGTATCGGGATTGCTCTCTGGCCTGAACACGGCGCAGATATCGGGAGCCTGATGCGGTGTGCGGACCGTTCGATGTATAAGGCCAAGCAGACACGCAGCGGTTATTGGGTGTGTACCAGCGAGGAGCAGGAGAAGTCGCACTAGCAGCCTGCTAACCACTTAGAGCATATCCATAAATAGTTCCCCTGTGTCCCTTGCGGTGAAAAAGCTTCACCGCGGAAGACGCGGAGGAGAAACAAATCCTTCTTGAGTATTCCTCTGCGCTCTCTGCGGTAAATTATTTACGGATAAGTTCTTGGGTGCGGCTCAATCCAACAGTGCGTTGATGCAGAGTCTCATCATATAGATCAAGATACTGACGCGCGCTCTTTTGCCAACTGAAGTCCTGTGCCATTCCGGTCTTGACCAGGCGCTGCCAGCGCGGGGTTTGCGTGAACAGGCTGAGGGCGCGTACCAAGGCGGCCAGGAGTGAGCGGGCGCTGGAGGCATCGAATACGAACCCGGTGGCGGTGCCTGCAGCCAGCGTCTCCTCACTGACGTCCACCACTGTATCGGCGAGGCCGCCGGTGCGGCGGACGATGGGTACCGTTCCATAGCGCAAACTGTACATTTGATTCAGTCCGCACGGCTCGAAGCGCGAAGGCATGAGGAACATGTCGGCCCCCGCCTCGATGCGATGCGCCAGCGGTTCGCTGTAGCCGAGATGCACGCCGATACGCTCCGGGCGGGCCTTCGCCCAGTCTTGCAAGGCTTGTTCGAGGTTGTCTTCGCCGCTGCCGAGCAGAACTAATTGCAAGGGATGACGGAGCAATTGCGGGAGGATGGCCAACAGCAGATCCACACCTTTTTGCTCCACCAGCCGCCCGATCATGCCGATCAGCGGCACGTCTTTCAGCACCGGTAACTCGAAGCGCCGTTGCAGATCGGCCTTGTTGAGCGCCTTGAGATGTATGGTCCTGGAGTCATAATTTTTTACGATAAAAGGCAAGCGGGAAGGCTCCCACACGGCGTAGTCGGCGCCGTTGAGGATGCCGGTAAGGTCATGGCCGCGGTGATTGAGCAGCCCTTCAAAACCATAACCCAGCGCCGGAGTGCGTATCTCCTCAGCATAGGTGGGGCTCACCGTGGTAAGACGGTCGGCGTACACCAGCCCACCCTTGATGAAGGAAAACTGCCCATGAAACTCCATGGCCTCGGGGCTCCATAGCTCACTGGGCAGATCGAGTAATTCAAAAATCTCCCGCGCGAACAAGCCCTGGTAGGCGAGGTTATGTAGAGTGAAAACGGTCGCGGGGCGGCTGGTTTCACGGGCCAGCAGGGCGGGGATGAGGCCGGTCTGCCAGTCGTTACAGTGCACCAGATCGGGCTGCCAATTGAGGCCCGCCCGGCCGAGCGCGAGGGCGGTCACGGCGCGCGCGAACAAGGCAAAGCGCGCAGCGTTGTCCGGCCAGTCGCGGCCATCGGGGTCTGCATAGGGCCCGCCCGGCCGATCAAAGTAGTGAGGTGCATCCACCAGCCAGACCGGGACCGGACTGTCGGGAAGTTGACTTTCTAGTATGCGCACCGCCGTGTCGGCGCATTGTAAGGCGGCAATGACCTGAAACCCCTCGGCGCGAGCCACAGCCTCACGGTAGGCGGGTAACACCAGCCGGACATCCTGACCGAGTTCGCTCAGCGCGATGGGCAGACTGCCGGCGACGTCGCCCAGGCCGCCGGTCTTTATGAGCGGGTGTGCCTCGCTGGCTGCGAAGAGAATCTTGTGCATGGCCTATTTTGCTGCGAAAGTATTTCTTTATAAAGCTATTCTGTACGAGGTTGGCACAATTATCGCCTTATTATTGGTTTGCCAACAGGATGTTGAAAAAGCCCTTCCATGGGCTTTTCCAACACACAAAGCAAAAAGTGCGGTTTTTGCTTTGTTTCATTTTTCAAACACATACAGCGTGTTTGAAAAATGGCAGCCCATCCGTGGGCTGCACGCAGGCTGTTTTTCAACAGCCTGCTAACACAACTATAATGAAAAGCGAGGAAGCGGTCATGAGAATAGCACTGATTGGTCTGGGCAAGATGGGCGCAAACATGGCGCGACGCTTGTGCCGGGGCGGCATCGAGGTCGCCGGTTTCAACCGCTCGGCTGAGATCACCCAACAACTCGCGCGCGAGGAGGGTTTGATCGCGGCACTTTCTCCCGCGGAGGTGATTGCCCAACTCAAAACCCCGCGTGTCCTGTGGCTGATGCTGCCGAGCGGCGCACCTACCGAACAGATGATAGAGGAATTGATTCCGCAATTGACGCGGGGCGACATCATCGTGGACGGCGGCAATTCGAATTACCACGACAGCGAACGGCGCGGCGCACTGCTAGCCGGGCACGGCATTGGATTTATGGACGCCGGTACCTCGGGCGGCGTCTGGGGATTGCAAAACGGCTACTGCCTGATGGTGGGCGGCAGCAAAGAGACTGCCGCCGTGCTGGAGCCGGTGCTAAAAGTGCTCGCCCCCGCGCCCGATCGGGGTTGGGCTCACGTCGGTCCTGTCGGCGCCGGGCACTTCACCAAGATGATACACAACGGCATCGAATATGGGATGATGCAGGCCTTTACAGAAGGATTGTCCTTGCTGCACGGCAAACAGGAGTTTAATCTCGATCTTGCGCAGATCACCGAGTTGTGGCGCCACAGTTCCGTCGTGCGCAGTTGGCTGCTCGATCTCACGGCCGAGGCCTTGAACAGCAAAGGTACGCAGAGCGCCGATCAATTCCTGGAGCAATTTTCAGCCAAGGTGGACGACTCCGGCGAAGGGCGCTGGACCGCCATCGAGGGCGTGGATCAAGGCATCGCCACCCCGGTCATGACGCTTGCTCTGCAAATGCGCTTTGCAAGCCGCGACAGCGGTTATGGTTATCGCCTGCTGTCGCTGATGCGTAACGCCTTTGGCGGCCATGCCTCGCACACGAAGGATAAAAAATGAAACCCGTGCAACTCTCCGTCTCCCTCACCCCGCCCTCTCCCGAGGGGAGAGGGCGTTCTTGCGTCCTGCTCCCCCCTCACCCTCATTCCCTCTCCCGGAGGGAGAGGGAGGCGAGCCGTTGCGCGCTGCGCGCGAACTTGTTCACTTTGGGAGCAGGAAAGGATTCGATATGATTGAACCTTGCACCTTTGTCATCTTCGGCGCGACCGGCAACCTTTCCCAGAATAAATTATTGCCGGCCTTGTACCATCTCGAACAGGCTGCACGTCTGCCTGAAGGCATGGTGATCATGGGCTTCGGGCGGCGCGAGTGGACCACCGAGCAATGGCGCGACGAAGTGGCCGCCTTGTTAAAGACCCGCGTCCGGAAAGGGCTGGATGAGCAGGTGTTTGCCCACTTCTGTACACGATTGCATTATTTTCACGGCGATCTCGAGGATGTCGAGTCCTATCATCGCCTGAAAAAAACGCTCACGTCCGCCGACCATTTCCCGGGCAATGTGGTGTTTTACATGGCCATCCGTCCGGCCGAATTTTCGACGGTGAGCCAGCATCTGGCCGACGCCGGCCTGCCTCAAGAGGATGGCGGCTGGCGGCGGCTGGTCATCGAAAAACCTTTTGGCTATGACGTGGAGAGCGCCCAGACCCTGGAAGAGCGCCTACACCGGCATTTCTCCGAGCAACAGATCTTTCGTATCGACCACTATCTCGGCAAGGGCACGGTGCAGAATGTGCTGGTGTTCCGCTTTGCCAATATCATGCTGGAGCCGTTGTGGAACCGTAATTACATTGACCACGTACAGATCACCCATTCCGAAACCCAAGGCATCGCCGGGCGCGCGGATTATTACGACGGCGCGGGCGCGCTGCGCGACATGCTGCAAAGCCATCTGCTGCAGATGTTGACCTTAGTCGCCATGGAGCCGCCGGCCAACATGGATGCCGAGTCGCTGCGCGACGAGAAGGTGAAGGTGTTGAAATCCATCCGGCCCATCCCGCAGAGCGCCGTACATGCCCATGCCTTTCGTGCCCAATACGGGCGCGGCACAGTAGACGGCCAAAAGGTCGCCGGTTACCTCGATGAAAAAGGCGTCGCGCCGAACAGCACCACGGAGAGTTATGCGGCGATCAAGTTCTACATCGACAATTGGCGTTGGCGCAACGTGCCGTTTTATGTGCGCACCGGCAAGCGCATGGCCAAGCCGACCTCCTATATCGCCATCCGCTTCAAACATGCGCCGCAGCAGTTATTCCGCGAGGCCGTGACGGAGCAATTGCGCCCCAACTGGATCTTGCTCGGTATACAGCCTGAAGAATGCCTGCGCGTCGAGATTCAAACCAAACTGCCGGGACTCAAGATGCACACCCGCACCGTGAGTCTCGATGCCAGTTATCGTGAAGAATTCGAGGCCCAACTCGACGCCTATGAAGCCTTATTGCTGGATGTGATTGAAGGCGATCACTCGCTGTTCCTGCGCTATGACGAAGTGCGCTGGGCCTGGAAGGTAGTGGACCCGATTTTGAAGACCTGGTCCATGGAGCGTGATTTCATTCACACCTATCCGGCCGGCACATGGGGTCCCGCCGAAGCCAACCGGCTGTTCGAGCGCGAATATCAATGCTGGCGCAATGAGATAAGCCTGGGGGGTGATGTCAGCGGTGATGTGTGTGTTTATTAGCAGAAAGCTAACGTGGGCTTGTTGACCCAATCCAAGGCCTGGCTGGCCTTACAGGCGCACCATGAAAAGATCGCGCCGCTGCACATGCGCGAAATGTTTGCGGCCGACCCGCAGCGCTTTACCAGATTTTCCCTCATCTCTAAGGGCATCCTGCTCGATTACTCAAAAAACCGCATCACTGAAGAGACCTTGTCTCTGCTGTTCGCGCTGGCGAGACAGGCCGATCTCAAGACCTGGGTAGAACACATGTTTTCCGGTGAAAAGATTAACGTCACGGAGCATCGCGCCGTACTGCACGTCGCCCTGCGCAATCGCTCCAACCGGCCTGTACTGGTAGACGGCGTAGACGTGATGCCTGAAGTCAATCGGGTGCTGGCGCAGATGAAGATATTCACGGAGTCGGTGCGTAGCGGCGCCTGGAAGGGTTATACAGGCAAGACCATTACCGACATCGTCAACATCGGCATCGGCGGCTCCGATCTCGGTCCGGTGATGGTTTGTGAGGCGCTCAGGCCTTATGCAAAACCGGGACTGCAAGCACATTTCGTATCCAACGTGGACGGCACACATATCGCCGAAACGCTCAAACGGCTCAATCCTGAAACAACCCTGTTTATCATCGCCTCCAAGACCTTCACCACCCAGGAGACACTGACTAACGCCCACACTGCGCGCGCATGGTTTTTAAAATCTGCCCGGGACGAAACAACGGTGGCCAAACATTTTGTTGCGGTTTCCACGAATGCAAAAGAAGTCGCAAAGTTTGGCATCGATACACGCAACATGTTTGAGTTTTGGGATTGGGTTGGCGGGCGTTATTCGCTGTGGTCGGCCATCGGCCTGCCCATCGCGCTCTCTATCGGCATGGACAATTTTGAAGAATTACTCGCCGGCGCGCATGACATGGATGAACACTTTCGCAGCGCCCCCTTTGAAAAAAATATGCCGGTCGTTCTGGCGCTTCTGGGTATTTGGTATAACAACTTTTTCGGCGCGCAGACGCACGCCATTTTGCCTTACGACCAGTATCTGCACCGCTTCCCCGCCTATTTTCAGCAAGGCGATATGGAGAGCAACGGCAAGAGCGTCATACGCGACGGCGAATGTGTGGACTATTCAACAGGGCCCGTGATCTGGGGCGAGCCCGGCACCAACGGGCAACATGCCTTTTATCAATTATTGCACCAGGGCACTCCGCTTATCCCCGCCGACTTTATCGCGCCGATAGAAACGCATAATCCCATCGGCGATCATCACAGAATCCTGCTGTCAAACTTTTTCGCTCAGCCCGAGGCGCTCATGAAAGGCAAGACGGAACATGAAGCGCGCGCGGAGTTGGTAGAGGCCTCCGTTAGCGGCGCGGCGTTGGAAAAACTACTGCCGCATAAAGTCTTCGCAGGCAACAAGCCCAGCAACTCTATTATGCTCAAAAAGATAACGCCGAAGAGTCTGGGCGCACTGATCGCCCTTTACGAGCATAAGATCTTTGTGCAGGGCGTGATCTGGAATATAAACTCCTTCGACCAATGGGGCGTGGAACTGGGCAAACAACTTGCGCAAAAGATTCTACCCGAGTTGAAAGACGCCGCGCAGGTCACGTCACACGACTCGTCCACCAACGGCTTGATTAACTATTACAAGACTCAGGGGTAGATCTACAAGGCAGCAGGTTGTCGCACATCACAAATTCGATCTCGATTTAATACCGCACCAACGCCGCCTGCGGTTTGCCGAGATAATGTCCCTGGGCGTAATCCACGCCGTATTCCTTCAGCAACTTCAGCGCCTCGGCCGTCTCTACGAATTCTGCGACGGTCTTCTTGCCCAGGGTGTGGGCGATCTCGATCATGGACTTCACCAGTGCTTGATCCACCGGGTCGTTCACGAGATTGACTATGAAGATGCCGTCAATTTTGAGGTAGTCCACGGGGAAGTGCTTGAGGTAATTGTATGAGTTAAACCCGGCGCCGAAGTCGTCCAGGGCGAACTGGCAGCCCAGCGCGCGGATCTGCTCCACCACCTTGCGGGTCTGGCCGATGTTGGCGATCGCCGCGGTCTCGGTGATCTCAAAGGTGATGCGCCGCGCATCCACCCCGGTGACGCGCAGCTTGTCGCGCAGCAGCGGGAGCAGGGCCGGGTCGGCCAGGCCCTGGGTGGAGAGATTGATGTTGACGGCGAGATGCGAGAGGTGCGCGGGCAGGTTGTGCAGCCAGTCCAGCGCGGCGCCGATGACCCAGAAATCAACTTCCTGAATCAGTCCCATCCGCTCGGCGATCGGAATGAAATTGGCGGGCTCGATCAGTTGACCCTCGTCGCCCAGCATGCGGATCAACACCTCGTAGTGAGTG
>JAMDBH010000028.1 GCA_023487615.1 Gammaproteobacteria bacterium | reverse complement strand
CCACACCTTGCCAAACACACTCATGCAGGCGAGCTTGGGGAATCTGCCAAAACTGTTCGGCATCATGGACGGTTGGACACACATCGCAGCGGGATTCCTCGGTCTTGTTGCCGCGTTCTCTGTCGCGGCTGGAGTCGAGGGTACTCGTCGGACATGGTTCGCTAATCTTTTCGGGCTTGCGGATATTCTGGTGGTTGCAAGCACTCTTGCACTTGTCCTGCTACCAGAGATTGGACCGCATCACAGCATGATGTACGCCGTATTTCTCCCCGCACCGCTGTGGCTGTGGTTTCACCTGGTGTCGCTCTGGAAACTGGTGCGCGAGCGAAACGTCATGACATCGCCCACGCACCTTCACAGCCACTCAGAGAGCACATCATGAAGAGAGGTTTTTTGATTGTAGTAGCGGCGGCAGTCGTCGTAGCAATGGCCGGCTGCAGAGGCTTCGTTCTTGAGACGGTCATGAAGACGGTGGAACCCTACTTTCACGGCCCAGGGATTGACGGCACGCAGTTCGAGCAGATCACCGACAAGGTGTACACGTTCCGATGGAACTGGTACCGCAACTTGATCATCGTGACGGACGCCGGACTCGTGGTCATCGACCCGATGAATGCTGAGATGGCAACGGCGCTCAAGAAGGAGCTGGACCAAAAGTTTCCCGGCAAGAAGGTTCACACACTCATCTACTCGCACTATCACCTCGACCACACTCGCGGGGGCGCGGCGCTCGCCCCGATCGAGGTCATCTCCCATGAGAAATGCCCTATATATTGGAAGGAATTTAAACATCACGACGTGCTCGAACCGACGCGCCTCATCGCGGGCGACACGACGCTCAACATCGGTGGTGTGGAGATCAGGGCGCTTTACCTGGGGCTCTCACACACGGATACGCTCTATGCCTTCCATCTTCCGTCAGAAAAGTTGGTGTTCACGGCGGACCTCGGACTCGTGAAAAGCGTTGCGCCCGTTGGCGTGCCAGACCGCTACGCGCCGGGATATCTCGCGGCGCTCAATCGCGTCGCCGCGCTCGACTTTGAGATTTTCGTTCCGTCGCACTTCGGCTACGGTGCGAAGCAGGACTTGATTGACTGGCGCGACATGATGGAAGATAGCCGGCGGCTGGCGCGCGAAGCCATCCGGAAAGCCGGTTCCTTGGGTACGCGCGACAATCAGATGGCGAAGTATTTCAACACCGTCTACTATCCGATGCGCAAAAAGTACGGAAGCTGGCACGGCTTCAATGAGATGTTCATCTTAAACCTGGTACGTGACATCGAGGGCGAGATGCTCGGTCACTGATGGCAGCCACCATGCTCGGAAGGCAGAGTACAATACATCAGGAGATCAACACATGATTCTTCACTCGCCGCACACTTATGGTCTTAGCTCAACGAATCGAATTGTGCAAGCGCATGAACACGAAATCGAAGGAGCACGGGCGTTGCTGGAAACCTTCTACTACGCCTTCAACCATCGGGACATGAGTGTGTTTGGCAAGGTGTGGGCCGATCACGTACTCATCCAGTTGAACAACCCGCTGGGCGGAATCTTGCGCGGCTACGAATCCATCGCCGCGTTGTATCAACGCATCTTCACCGGATCGGCGGCGGTGTGGGTGGAACTCGGCGACATCGTTGAATTTCAAACCGGGGACATGGTTGTCTTCGCGGGACGTGAGAGCGGCGAGTTCTCAAAAGGGGCCATGTCGCTACCGCTATCCATCCGCACCAGCCGCATCGTCCAGTGGTTCGGCCCGGAAATCGGGTGGCGACAGACCCACCACCACGGCTCTATTGACGACCCGCAACTTCTTGCCGAGTACCAGCACGCCGCCCGGAGCGGTTGAAACGGCTGGTCGTTATAATAACAACAACCGGGCTGCTCTCAAGGGCAGCCCATTGTAACAGCCCAACTTTAAGGAGGGACCTATATGAAGAAATCTCTGCTAGCCGTGGTGTTAGGTGGATTGGCGTTGTTTCTTTGGGGCTTTGTTTCCTGGACCATATTGCCTTGGCATGAAAGTGTCGCTCACAAGTTCAGCGATGAGGCGGCGGTCGCCCAAGCGCTCAAAGCCAATGCGCCGGAACAAGGCGTTTATTATCTGCCCTTTGCAGAGGAAGATCACAAACCGGGGGAAACGGCGGCGTTTGTCAATGTCTTGCCGCAAGGCTTCGATATGAACATGGGCAAATTGATGGGCATCGGACTGATAACGCAAATCATCTCGGCCTTTCTGGTATTTGTGTTGCTGCGCCAGACGCGAGGTTTGAATTACCTGGGCAAGGTGATGTTTATTGCACTGGTTGGCTTGATTATCGGCTTCGTGAGCCATGCCCCATATTGGAACTGGTTTGGGTTTTCCACCCCTTACGTCATCGTAGTTATTCTGGATACTATTATCGGCTGGACACTGGCGGGCTTGGTCATCGCACGATTTAGCGAAGAATAACCGGAATAACCTGCCGTGCAGTGATGCGCCATGCGCCGCGCGGATCGCCTATTCCAAATCATCCAAATCCTGCGCACGCGCCGCATGGCAATCACGGCGTGCGAACTCGCCGAGCGTCTGGAAATTTCAGAGCGCAGCGTTTACCGGGACATTCGTGACCTGATGGCCTCCGGCGTGCCCATAGACGGCGCGGCGGGTGTGGGCTATGTGCTGCGGCGTGGTAAAACCACATGCCAGACCGCTCGCCGACGCGCTGCATGCCGAGCACGTCACGGTAAAAATGATCCGAGGTGCTCAGATCCTTTACCTTGAGTACTATGTGATTAACGCCACGCAGACTCATCGGAGCTTGCCATACGTTCTGATGGGTATATAGTCCTCCGTGGGTAGGCAAACGATTTTTTGTTTGCCTACCCAGGATTCAATAACAATCTCATCACAAGATGTGATCCTTATTCCCCACTTACCAGGAATGATCACCACAACTGTGTTGACCGTCTTGATGATTGAAGGTATTCACGCAGGGTGAACCACACGTGGGGCAGACGGCGTTGCACGCAGCCAGGATTGCATGTGTTACCCGGTGGATGAATTTGATTATCTTGCTCATGGTTACCTCCATTAATGACTAATCAGTCTTAAGGACAAAACCCAGATGCACACATCAACTTCGATTTATAATCATACCACCTCCTTAGACTACGCCTAACGAGGGTGTTTATCCCCTCTCAAGGTCGTCATCAGTAACATCGCAACCCCGACTGTTATTGCCGAATCCGCGGCATTAAACGGCGGCCAGTGCCACTGTTGATAATAGAAATCGAGAAAATCCACGACATAGCCGAGGCGTAGGCGATCCATCACGTTACCTAGCGCGCCACCGAGTATGAGCGAGAGCGCCGCTGCCTGCCACTTATCCGCCGCCGGCAGACGCTTCAGCCACACAATAATGGCGATACTCACCACAAGCGCGATGAGGGTGAACAGCCAGCGTTGCCAGCCGCCGGCACCGGCCAAAAAACTGAACGCCGCGCCGGGATTATGTAGCAACGTGATGCTGAAAAACGGCAACACGGCCACCGTCTCGTAGAGACGCAGAAAATTGCTGACCACATATTTGCTGAGTTGATCGAGAACGATCACCAGCAACGACAGCCACAACCACTTAAGCATAATGCCTGACTTCGCCGTGGCCTGTAACATTGGTGACACATCTTGCGCAAATATCGGGATGCGCAGGGTGAGTACCGACATCCTCGCGATGGTGCCAGCAGCGGATACATTTTTTATGTTTGGAAGGCATCGCCCTGATCCATAGCCTGCCGTTGAGACTTAAGGCCGGTTCGGCATCGGCGTGGCGCTCTTGAGCAGGGTGGACGCGGGCATAAGAGGTAATCAATACAAAGCGCAATTCGTCATCGAGACGGGTCAACACATCGCTTAGTTTCTCGTCGCAGTAAAGATCCACTTCCGCGTCCAGCGAAGAGCCGATACTACCCGCGGCGCGCAGCTTTTCGAGCTCACGGCCGACATCCTCACGCACGGCGCGGATTTGTTCCCAGAGAACCCTCTGTCTTTCCGCTTCCTTCACAGGATAAACGACGGGCAGCTCGTACCAACCGTCCAAAAAGACCGATACGCCTCTGTCCCCCGGCGCATGACGCCAGATTTCCTCCGCGGTAAAGCTCATAATGGGCGCAAGCCAGCGCACCATCGCCTCCAACATGTAGTAGATCGCGGTTTGGGCGGAGCGCCGCGGTTTGCTGTTTTTCTGCGTGGTGTATTGACGGTCTTTGATGATGTCGAGATAAAAGCCGCCCAAATCGAGTACACAGAAATTGTGCAACTCCTGATAGATCCGGTGAAATTCAAAATCATCATAGGCCTGTTTGATATTGACTTGCAGCACATCGGCGCGCGCCACAGCCCAACGATCAAGATCCAGCATCGCGCCGACATCAAGTTTATCCTTGGTTGGATCAAAATCATTCAGGTTGGCCAGCAAAAAGCGCACGGTATTCCGGATGCGCCGATAGGAATCGGCCGTGCGTTTTAATATCTCGTCCGATACGTTCATCTCGTAACGATAATCGGTGGAGGCGATCCACAGGCGAAGGATGTCCGCGCCCAGCGTGCCTATGACCTTCTGCGGCGCCACCACGTTGCCCTTGGACTTGGACATCTTCTCACCCTTTGCATCTACGGCAAAGCCGTGTGTGAGCACGGATTTATAAGGCGCATCGCCGCGCATGGCAACCGAGGCCAGCAAGGACGACTGAAACCAGCCTCGATGCTGATCGGAACCCTCCAGATATAAATCGGCAGGCACTCCATTCAACTCGGCACGCTGTTCCAGCACGCAGGCATGCGTGACGCCGGAATCAAACCACACATCCAGCGTATCCGTGACCTTATCATAGTGCGCCGCTTCGTCTCCCAACACCTCTTCAGGAATGAGATCAAACCAGGCATCAATGCCCTCTCGCTCGACCCATTTAGCAGCCTGTTCGATGAGCTTCTCGGTATCGGGGTGTAGTTCGCCGCTCTCTTTATGGACAAACAGCGCAATCGGCACACCCCAGGTACGCTGACGCGAAATACACCAATCGGGACGTCCTGCCACCATGCCCTCGATGCGCGCCCGGCCCCAATCCGGCACCCATTTTGTCTGCTCAATCGCATATAAGGCGGCACTGCGCAGACCTTTTTGTTCCATGCCGATAAACCACTGCAGCGTGGCGCGAAAGATAATCGGGGTCTTGTGGCGCCAGCAGTGCGGATAGCTATGGCGCAATGCTTGACCGTGCAGCAGCGTCCCGCGCGTTTTTAGCATCTCAATCACCGCATCATTGGCCTGCCAGACGTGCAGACCGGCGAAGTACTGTGTGTTGGGTAAAAACTTACCGTCACCGCCCACCGGGTTGTCCACGGGCAACCCGTAACGCTGACCAACGACGTAGTCATCCTGACCATGCCCAGGCGCGGTATGCACGGCGCCGGTGCCGGCTTCGGCCGTGACATGATCGCCCAGAATGACCGGCACTTCCCGATCATAAAACGGGTGTTGCAACTTGACGCCTTCAAGATCGAGGCCGCGTGCGTAGGCAACCACATGATAGTCATCCATACCGTAGCGCAACATGGCATCTTTCATCAGTCGCTCCGCCAACACCAGGCGCTCAGGGCCAAGTTCACCCGAGCATTGCACGACGACGTAATCGAACTCCGGATTGAGCGCCACGGCGTGATTCGCCGGCAAGGTCCACGGCGTCGTGGTCCAGATGACCACCGATATAGGGCCTTTCCCTTCATGCTCCGGCACCAGACGGCAGCGGCTCAACAACGCCGCTTCGTCACACACGGCAAAGCGCACATCTGTGGCGGGCGAAGTCTTGTCCTCGTATTCGACCTCGGCCTCGGCCAGCGCCGAACCGCAGTCCACGCACCAGTGCACCGGCTTAAAACCTTTGTAGACATGACCGCTCTTAATTACACGCCCGAGTGAACGAATGATGTCGGCCTCGAACTTGAAGTCCATGGTGAGATAAGGATGGTCCCAATTGCCCACCACTCCTAAACGTTTGAAGTCTTCGCGCTGACTGTTGACCTGAGTGGTCGCATATTCACGGCAGGCCTTGCGAAAGCTCTTGGCGTCCACCTTAACACCCGCCTTGCCGATTTTTTTCTCAACCATCAGCTCGATGGGCAGGCCGTGGCAATCCCAGCCCGGCACGTAAGGCGCGTCAAAACCGCTCAAGGTCTTGGCCTTGACGATAATATCCTTGAGCACCTTGTTGACCGCATGACCGATATGGATCTCCCCATTGGCGTAGGGCGGACCGTCGTGCAGGACAAACTTTTTCCGCCCGCGCCCGGTTTCACGCAACCTGCCATACAGCCCGATCTCATCCCAATGGCGTAAAATCTCCAACTCGCGCACCGGCAAATTCGCCCTCATCGGAAAATCGGTCTGCGGCAAATTCAAGGTATCTTTGTAATCAGTCATAATGATCTCTTAAAAAAACAGGGAAAAGAGCAAAGATACAAGAGAAAAGGAAACTACCGTAGTAAACGTATCCCCTTTTCGCTTTCTCCTTTCCCCTTTTATCTGTCTTTACGAAAAAACTCACGCGTCTGTTCGCAATCCTTGGCTATCGCATCTTTCAATTCGTCCAACGAATCATAGCGCACCTCATCGCGCAGCTTGTGTAAAAACTCCACTTGCACATAGCGCCCGTAGATGTCCTCATTAAAATCCAGCAGGTGGACCTCCAGCAGGCAGCGCGTCCCATTGAGGGTGGGCCGTGTCCCGACGTTGGCGGCCCCCGAAACAGGCTCCCGGCTGAGGCCGAACATCTCCACTACAAACACGCCTTGCAGGGGCGCCGTCTTGCGGTGCAAATGAATGTTCGCCGTAGGGAACCCGAGCCTGCTCCCCAGCTTATCACCGTGCGCCACACGTCCTGACATGCGGTACGGCCGTCCCAATAATTTTTCCGCAGTAGTGAAGTCTCCCGCTGCAAGCGCCTCACGAATGCGCGTGCTACTCACGCGGATGTTGTCCACACTAAAGGTATGCATGTTCACGACTTGGAATCCA
>JAMDBH010000043.1 GCA_023487615.1 Gammaproteobacteria bacterium | reverse complement strand
GATCTCTTCCAGCAGGTCGTCCAGCGTCTTGAGTTTGTATTGCTTGAGCACTTCTTTGATGCGAACGGGGGTGAGCTTGTCGAGCGAGAGTTCGTAGATGTCGAGCTCCATGTTCAACAGCCGCCGGCCAAGCTCGATGGACTCGTCGCGTTTCAGGTTCTTGAGGAAATGCCGGATGGTGGCTCGCGCCTTGGCGGTGGCGACGAAGTTCAGCCAGGCGGGGTTGGGCCGCGCGTGTTTTGAAGTGATGACCTCGACCGACTGGCCGTTGGCGAGCGTTGTGCTCAAGGGTGCGAGCCGCCGGTCTATTTTGGCCGCCACACAGGTATTGCCAACGTCGGTGTGCACCGCATAGGCGAAATCCACCACCGTCGCGCCGCGCGGCAACTGCATGATCTCGCCTTTGGGGGTGAACACGTAGACCTCGTCGGGGAACAGATCTATCTTGACGTTTTCCAGAAATTCCAGCGAGTTGCCCGCGTTCATCTGCATCTCCAGCAGGCCGCGCAGCCATTCGTGTGCGCGCTGCTGAGCGCTACTGCTGGCCTCGCCCGCCTTGTACAGCCAGTGCGCGGCGATCCCCGCCTCGGAGATGCGATCCATGTCGCGGGTGCGGATCTGCACCTCGATCGGCACCCCGTAGGGTCCGAATAGGGCGGTGTGCAGCGATTGATAGCCGTTGGCCTTGGGGATGGCGATGTAGTCCTTGAATTTGCCCGGCACCGGCTTATAAAGATTGTGCACCGCGCCGAGCACGCGGTAACAGGTGTCCACCGAATCCACGATGATGCGGAAGCCGTAGACATCGGTGACTTCGGCGAAGGACAATTTTTTATCGAGCATCTTGCGATAGATGCTGTACAAATGCTTTTCGCGTCCCAGCACCTCGCCCTCCAGCTTTTCCTCGCGCAACCGGCGCTTGATTGCGTTTTCGATCTTGCGCACCACCTCCTTACGGTTGCCGCGCGCCTTCTTCACCGCCTCGATGAGGATGCGATAGCGCATCGGATAAAGCGCGGCGAAGCCCAGATCCTCCAGCTCCAGACGCAGGGCGTTCATGCCCAGACGGCTGGCGATGGGCGCGTAGATCTCCAGGGTTTCGCGGGCGATGCGGCGGCGCTTGTCGAGCGGCATCGCGCCCAAGGTGCGCATGTTGTGCAGGCGGTCGGCGAGCTTGACCAGGATGACGCGGATATCGCGCACCATGGCCAGCAGCATCTTGCGGAAGTTTTCGGCCTGCGCCTCGGCGTGCGTCTCGAAATGGATATGGGTGAGCTTGCTCACCCCGTCCACCAGCTCGGCCACCTCGGCGCCGAACTCCTTGGCCAGTTGTTCCTTTGCCGTGGGGGTGTCTTCGATGACGTCGTGCAGCAGGGCGGCCAGGATGCTCTGGTGATCCATATGCATCTCGGCCAGGATGCGCGCCACCGCGAGAGGATGGTAGATGTACGGTTCGCCGGATAGCCGCTGCTGGCCTTCGTGGGCGCGCGCGCCGAACTGGTAGGCGCGCTGGATCTCAGCTATCTGAGCCGGTTCAAGATAGGTCTCGAGGAGGTCGGTGAGATCCTTGATAAGAAACATGTACGCCTCCCGGTAGCATAGCGAAATCCAGGAGTCCCTTTTGATTCCCGGATTTCATTTCATTGCATCCGGACTACATGCTAGATTTCTTCATCGGCCTGCAGCGCGACTTGCGGGGCAGGCGGTGGAGGCGGGGGCTCAGGCAGCGGCTCGTCCAGTATGGTGCGGTCTATCTTGCCCAGGGCGATCTCGCGCAGGGCGACCACAGTGGCCTTGTCGTTATCCCAGGGTACCGTTGGCTGTGCGCCCATCGAAAGCGCGCGCGCCCGTTTGGCGGCGACCAGGACGAGCTGGAAACGGTTATCTACATTAGCAAGACAATCTTCTACAGTGACACGTGCCATGAATTGACTCCAAAGTTACAACGTAAAGCTTGTTATTGTACCAATAATTCTGCCAAGAGTCGCTGTAGGCGTGCGCCTTGCGGCCCCCTTCTTAAACGCCGGGCGCGGAAGATGGCCTGTACATCGGCGACGGCGGTCTGGAAATCGTCATTGAGCACCAGGTAATCGAACTCATTCCAGTGGGAGATTTCGTTAGTCGCCGCCTGCATGCGCCGGGCGATCACCTCGTCGCCGTCCTGGCCGCGGGCTCGCAGGCGCTGTTCGAGCACGGCGCGCGAGGGCGGCAGGACGAAGATGCTCACCGCCTCGGGAAATGACTGTGCGATCTGGCGTTTGCCCTGCCAGTCTATCTCCAGAATGACGTCTATCCCCTGTTGCAGGCGCTCCATGACCCAGGCGCGCGAGGTGCCATAGCAATGTCCGAACACCTCGGCGTGTTCCAGAAACACGCCGGAGTCGCGCAGCGCATCGAACCGCGCCTGATCCACGAAGTGATAGTCCACGCCCTGCTGTTCGCGCGGGCGCATGGGACGAGTCGTGTAAGAGACCGAAACCTGCAAATTGGGCGTTGATTCGAGCAGTGCCTTGACCAGGCTCGACTTGCCGCCACCGGAGGGCGCGGCGATGATATAAAGCGTGCCTTGCATGCCCATTACTCGATATTCTGTATTTGTTCGCGCATCTGTTCGATGAGCACCTTAAGCTCGATGACGGCGCGCGCAATGTCATGATCCGTGGATTTCGCACCCAGGGTATTGGCCTCGCGGTTCATCTCCTGCATGAGAAAATCCAGCCGCCGCCCCACTCCGGCGTCTTCATCAGCGATCCGGCTCACCTCCTGGACATGCATATCGAGGCGCTCCAACTCCTCATCCACATCCATCTTTTGCGCGAGATTCACCAGCTCTTGCTCCAGCCGCACGGGATCGAGCTCGGCCCGCAACTCGCCTAAGCGTTCCAGCAGCCGGGTGCGCTGTTGCGCCATGATCTGCGGCAGCCGTCCGCGCACCAGTTGTCCCAGCTCTCGCATCGTGGCGCAGCGTTGCCCAATCATCGCCCGCAGCTTGACGCCTTCGCGCGCGCGCATCGCCAGCAATTCCTTGAGGGTGTCGTCGAGCAGCGCCATGGCGTCGCTGCTCAAGCGTTCCGCGGAGGGTTCGGTGGGGAACACCACCCCCGGCCAGCGCAACACATCCAGCGGGCTGACGGCGGCGGGGCTGCCGAGCTCAGCGCCGACCTGCCGGGCTGCCGCGACCAGTTGCCGTACCAAGCCTTCGTTGATCCGCAGCGGCGCAGCGACCCCCGCTACGCCCGGCCCCATTCGCAAGCGGAGCTGGCAATCCAGCTTGCCGCGCTTGACGGCCGCCGCAATTTTTTCACGAACGGCCACTTCCAGTGCGCGCAGATCCTCGGGCAGGTGCAGGGTGACCTCAAGATAACGGTGATTGAGCGAGCGCACCTCCCAACACAGGATGCCCTCCTCCACCTGGCGCTGCTGCCGCGCAAAGGCGGTCATGCTGTGCAACATGGTGATAAGTCCCGACTGATAATTGCGCATACTATATAGGGGCTGGAGGCTAAAACAAAGTGAGGGGTGAGGCGTGAGGAGTGAGGAGTGAGTCGCGTAGCGTGACGCTTTTTTTACGCCTCACACCTAACTCCTCACCCCTCACCGATGTTAAGCTACGCACCCTCAACAAAGGAAATCGTATGCGCCCCAGCGGCCGTCCCCCCAATCAATTGCGCGACATCAAACTAACGCGCAACTACACCAAACACGCCGAGGGATCGGTGCTGGTCGAGTTCGGCGACACCAAAGTCCTCTGTAACGCCACCGTGGAGGAAAAGGTGCCCTCCTTTCTCAAAGGCAAGGGCAAAGGTTGGGTGACCGCCGAATACGGCATGTTGCCGCGCTCCACCGGTAAACGCATGGATCGTGAGGCGAGCCGCGGCAAGCAGGGCGGCCGTACCCTGGAAATCCAGCGCCTCATCGGACGGTCGCTGAGGGCGGTGGTGGACCTGTGCGCCTTGGGTGAGCGCAGCATCACCGTAGACTGCGACGTTATCCAGGCCGACGGCGGCACGCGCACCGCCTCCATCACCGGCGGCTACGTCGCACTCGTGGATGCCATAAACCGCCTGCGCACCCAGCGGCTTATCAGCCGCGATCCGATCCACGGCTTTATCGCCTCGGTCTCGGTCGGCATTTGCAAGGGAGTGCCGGTGCTGGACCTCGATTACATCGAGGACAGCGAGGCCGAGACCGACATGAACGTGGTGATGAACGAGGCGGGCCATTTCATCGAGGTACAAGGCACCGCTGAAGGCCACGCCTTCCGTACCGACGAGCTGAACGCCATGCTGGAACTGGCGCGCGGCGGCATCGCAACGCTGATAGAAAAACAGCGGGCGGTATTGGGGTGAAACAGAGGGAAGGGGAAAGATAAAAGGGGAAAGGGGAAAGTAAAGAGGCGCGATAATATGACGATGATCTTTCCCCTTGTACCTTTCCCCTTTTCCCTATTTCGTTATGAACCGCATCGTCTTCGCCAGCAATAATCCCGGCAAACTGCGCGAGATCCAGGCGCTCGCCGCCGGCAAGCTGGAGTTACTGCTGCAATCCGATTATGCCGTCCCGGAGGTCGAGGAGACGGGCCTCAGCTTTGTCGAAAACGCCCTTCTCAAGGCGCGTCACGCCGCACGCCACACCGGCCTGCCCGCTCTCGCCGACGACTCCGGCCTCGAAGTGGACGCCCTCCACGGCGCCCCCGGCATCCGCTCCGCGCGTTATGCGGGGCCTGGCGCGAGCGATGCAGAAAATCTGCAAAAACTGTTGCAGGATCTCGCCGATATTCCCGAACACCAGCGCCGCGCCCGCTTTCAATGCGTGGTGGTCTACATGAAACACGCCGAAGACGCCACGCCCCTCATCTGCCAAGGTACTTGGGAAGGGCGCATCCTCACTGCCCCGCGCGGCGAAAATGGGTTCGGCTACGACCCGGTGTTCTACGTCCCCACCCATCACTGTTCCTCCGCCGAACTGCCGCCCGCCGTGAAGAACAGCTTGAGCCACCGCGGCAAGGCATTGCGCCAGTTGCTTACCGCGCTCGATTGCTGATCCGCCGACACCGGCGGCCGTGACAGATGTTCAACTTCACCACCCTGCCCCCGCTAAGCCTCTATGTGCATCTCCCCTGGTGTGCGCGCAAATGCCCGTATTGCGATTTCAATTCGCACGAACAAGGCGCCGAACTTCCCGAACAGAAATACGTTGACGCCCTGATCGCCGATCTGGAACACGACCTGCCGCGCATCTGGGGACGCAGCGTGAGCACCATCTTCATCGGTGGCGGCACACCCAGCCTGTTTTCGCCAGAGGCGCTCGACAGTCTGCTGGTGGCATTACGCACGCGGCTTAAACTCAGCCCTACGGCCGAGATCACCCTGGAGGCCAACCCCGGCAGCAGCGAATACGCAAAGTTTAAAGAATTCCGCGCGCTCGGCATCAACCGTTTATCCATCGGCGTGCAAAGCTTTAACGAAGACCGGCTCCAGACCCTAGGCCGTATCCATGGAAGACGCGAGGCCATCGCCGCCGCGGAGGCCGCCCATGCCGCTGGTTTCGACAATTTCAACCTCGACCTCATGTACGGTCTGCCCGATCAAACCCTGGCCCAGGCGCTTACCGATCTCAGCACCGCATTTGCCCTGGAGCCCACGCATCTCTCGCACTACCAGCTCACTATCGAACCCAACACCTGGTTTTATCGGCACCCGCCGCGTTTGCCGGACGATGATCTGATTTGGGACATGCAAAGCCAATCTCAGGCGCAGATTAAAGAACACGGTTATGAACACTATGAAGTCTCGGCCTACGCCAAGCCCGGCCGCGCCTGCCGTCACAACGTCAACTATTGGGAGTTCGGCGATTACTTGGGGATAGGCGCGGGCGCGCACAGCAAAATCACCGATGCAGCACAGCAGCGCATCACGCGCTTTTGGAAACAGAAACAACCGAAGGTCTACCAGGACACCGCGGGAAGCCCAGCCTGTATTGGTGAAGAAACGACGCTCAGGCCTGCCGACGCGGCCTTTGAATTCATGCTAAATGCCTTGCGCCTGAACGGCGGGTTCGCCACGCGCCTGTTCACCGAACACACCGGTTTGCCCCTTTCTCTCGTCGAACAGCCACTCAAACAGGCCGAGCAACGCGGTTTAATCGAATGGGATGTGCAGGGTGTACGGCCGACAGAGAGAGGGCAGCGCTATCTCAACGACTTAACCGAACTGTTTTTGCCGCCCAGCACACCTATAACCGGCGCTGCACGACGATAATCTCGACCCGCCCGCGCGGGCCGATGAAGTATGATGCGAGCCACCCGGTTATGCTCACGACAATCGACCCGAACAGCGCCGCCCAAAAGCCCGCGATGGTGAAGCCGTCGAACATCCACGCCACCAGCCCCAGCATCGCCGCATTGATTACCAGCAAAAACAGCCCGAGTGTGAGCACGGTAGCAGGCAACGTGAGGATAATCAGCACCGGCCGCACTACGGCATTGACGATCCCGAGCAACAACGCCGCCCCGAGCAGCGTCCCCACGCCTTTCACTTCAATGCCCGGCACCAACTCCGACGCCAGCCACAACCCAAGCGCCACAATCAGCAGACGTAATATGAATCCAGCCATAGGTTCATGTTCTCATATCCAATGTTGTTCTGAAAGACCCCATAACGGGTCTGCTTGCGAGGCTTTCCGAATTCCGTTTTACTCCCCCCTGACTACGCGCTATCATCCGACGGACCACACTACTACTAAGGGAGACACTAATGAGAAATATGGGCATGATCTTGCTAGCCATTTGGTTAATTGCTACGGGGCTCAGAAGCGTAATCAACCTCAGCTTCCAATTCGATTTTCTGATCTTCGGCGCTATCGCCATTGCTGCTGGCGTTTTAATCTTGTTAAAGCGCTAGGCGCACAATGACTGAACTCGGTAGGCCTGACTTCGGAAATCGAAGCAGACTCCAAGATTCTGCTGCGTTCGAGTTACTACCCCGCATCCTCAGGCCGCATTAACCCTCTCTGCCCGCACGCACCGCAGCACCTCATATGAATACTGCCCACCCAGCGCCTCAAACACCGGCTTGA
>JAMDBH010000102.1 GCA_023487615.1 Gammaproteobacteria bacterium | reverse complement strand
TCGGCAAGACCGAGGGGGCCGGTCTCCTGCGTCAGGCGCTCGATGAGGTTGAGAAAGCCCGCCACGGCATTGGCGGCGCGCGCCGGCAGGGTCGCCTGTCTAATCAGACCATGCGCAGCTTGCCACAAGGTTATGCCCTGCGCGCGCGCCTCGGCGCGGATCATCTCCAGGCTGCTGTCGCCGATGCCGCGGGTGGGCAGGTTCACCACCCGCTCGAAGGAGGCGTCATCGGCGCGGTTGGCGATCAGGCGCAGATAGGCGAGCGCATCCTTGATCTCGGCGCGCTCAAAAAAGCGCAAGCCGCCGTAGACGCGATAGGGCATGGCGGCCTGCAGCAGGGCCTCTTCCAGCACCCGCGACTGGGCGTTGGAGCGGTACAAGATAGCGGCCTCCACGCGCCGCCCGCCTTGCGCCACCCACTGGCGGATGCGCTCCACCACAAAGCGCGCCTCATCCAGATCATTGAAGGCGGAGTAGACAAGAATAGGCGTGCCCTGCTCACCCGCCGTCCACAGATTTTTGCCGAGCCGCCCGCTGTTATGGGCGATCAGGGCGTTGGCAGCGTTGAGGATAGTGGCGGTGGAGCGGTAGTTTTGCTCCAGGCGCAACACGCGGGTGTCGGGATAGTCCTTGCTGAACTGCTGGATGTTCTCGATGCGTGCGCCGCGCCAGCCGTATATGGACTGGTCGTCGTCGCCGACCATGAACAGCTTGTTTTCATTACCCGCCAGCAGACGCAGCCAGCTATATTGAATGGCATTGGTATCCTGGAACTCATCCACCAGAACCGCGTGGAAACGCTGCCGGTAATGCGCCAGCACCTCCGGCTGGGTGCGCCACAAATCGTGCGCGCGCAACAACAGTTCAGCGAAGTCCACCAGCCCCGAGCGTTCGCACATTTCCTCATAAGCGCGATAGATGCGGAGCATCTGACGCAGATGCGGATCGCCGTTGTCGGCGATGTGCTGCGGGCGCTGACCTTCATCCTTGCGCGCGTTGATGAACCACTGCGCCTGCCGCGGCGCCCATTGCGCCTCGTCCAGATTCAGAGCCTTCAGCACCCGGCGTATCGCGCGGTATTGATCTTCACCGTCCAGGATCTGAAAGGTCTGCGGGAGGCCGGCCTCGCGCCAGTGGGCGCGCAGCAGGCGGTGCGCCAGACCGTGGAAGGTGCCGACCCACATCCCGCCGACGGAGACGCCCAGCAACTGTTCGATGCGCCCGCGCATCCCCGCCGCCGCCTTGTTGGTGAAGGTCACGGCGAGGATGCCGAACGGCGAGGCCTGGCCAGTCTCAATCAACCAGGCGATACGATGTACGAGCACCCGGGTCTTGCCGCTCCCCGCGCCCGCGAGAATCAGCAAGGAGCCGGGCGGTGCGGTGACCGCTTCACGTTGGGCGTCGTTTAAGGGATCGAGCAGGTGAGAAACATCCATGTGTTGATTTTAACATACCCAAACACAGTACCCGGAAGATGATGCGATACAATAGCGCATGTTTACGCAACAAGAGCTAGAACAATATCAACACGACGGCTACGTGATCGCACGCGGACTCGCCGCGCCAATCTTGTGTGCCGGCATGAAGCGGCTCGCTGAACAGCAGCTTACCGCACAGCAGCCTCCGCTGGAGTATGAGGCCGATCTGCATTACCCCGGCGCGCCGGACTCACGCGAAGCACCCGGCGGACACACCGTGCGGCGCATGCTCCACGCCTATGAACGGGGCGCGCCGTTCCGCGACTGGGCCGCGCATCCCGAACTTCTGGTGTGTTTGCATCAGTTGCTCGGCCCAAAGCTGGTGCTTTCGCAAGCCCATCACAACAGCATCATGACCAAACAACCGCACTACAGCAGCGACACCCTCTGGCACCAGGACATCCGCTACTGGAGCTTCGAGCGCCCGGAACTGGTGAGTGTGTGGCTGGCGTTGGGACCTGAAATAGAGAGTAATGGCTGTCTCAAATTGCTGCCCGGATCACAATGCATAGAGTTCGCGTCTAATCGTTTCGATGCGGCAACATTCTTCCGCACTGACCTGCCAGATAACCAAAGCTTAATCGCCACCCAACGATTGGCCGAGTTAGCGGCGGGCGACGTGCTGGTCTTCCACTGCCGCACCCTGCACGCGGCAGGCCGTAATCGTAGTGCGGATACCAAATTCTCGCTGGTGTACACTTATCATGCACCGGACAACCACCCGCTGCCCGGCAGCCGTTCCGCGAGCCTGCCTGGTATAGCCATTTCATGAGCTAAACTTGACTCCAGCCGAGCCAAACACGGTACAATACGCGCCTTTCCTCGGGCACTAAGCCCGGATAGCGGATAGAAAGGCAGCGACACAAGAGAACGGGAACCACAGTCCTTCGCAACAGGTAGTGTATTATCAAGCCGCTAGGCCTATGGCTCTTTCCTCTTTACCCTTGTCTCTTTTCCCTGTATTTAAGGCCAGGTAGCTCAGTTGGTAGAGCAGGGGACTGAAAATCCCCGTGTCGGCGGTTCGATTCCGTCCCTGGCCACCATTCTTGAGCTTGTTCCTTGCCGTGCTATTTGGCAAAACTCCTTATCCACACTGGGAAACAAAGGGAGGCGGCGATGCCCACCCTATTAATCACCGGAACGAATCGTGGCTTAGGCCTGGAGTTTGTGCGCCAGTATGCGAAGGACAACTGGCAGGTGCATGCCTGTTGCAGGGAGCCGGACAAGGCGCGCGAGCTGAGGCAGTTGGCATCACAATATAAAAACATCGGCGTGCATGAGCTGGATGTGGCGGATCACAAAGAGATTGAGGCGCTCGGCAAGACGTTGGGCGACACGCCTATTGATATAGTGCTCAACAATGCGGGCGTTTATGCGGGAAATAGTGACGAGAGTTTCGGCACGCTGAATTACCAGGCGTGGAATCATGCGTTTCGCATCAATACCATGGCCGCCGCCAAGATGGCCGAGGTGTTTGCGGAGCAGGTGGCGCACAGCGACAAACGCCTGATCGCGGCCCTGTCCAGTCTGATGGGCAGCATGGCGGATAACGGCAGCGGCGGGAGTTATTTATACCGCTCCAGCAAGGCGGCGTTGAATGCCGTCATGGTGAGTCTGGCGCGCGACCTCAAGGGGCGCCGCATCGGCACGCTGGTTCTGCATCCTGGTTGGGTCAAGACCGACATGGGCGGCCCGAACGCCGAGATCACCACCGAGGTCAGCGTGCGCGGGATGCGCAAGGTGATGGAGGAGTTTGCGTTAAAAGACTCCGGCCGCTTTATCGCCTACGACGGCAAGGAGTTGCCGTGGTAGCGGCGAATCATTTATAACCCCACAAACGGTGCATATCAATATTGACGCCCTTGTCGCGCGGGACACAAATTAACAGGCGCCGTCACTTCCAAGGTATTGCGACCAGTCCAGTTCGGGATCACCGGACACGAAAAAATGGGGATTAAGCAGTTCGGGTTTGGTGTTGTAGCGTAGCGGCCGCATGGCGGTATCGGTCACACGGCCGCCTGCCTCCTCGACGACGCACTGTGCGGCGGCGGTGTCCCACTCGGAGGTGGGACCGAGGCGCGGGTAAACATCGGCCCGGCCCTCGGCCACCAGACAGGATTTAAGCGAGCTGCCGATTCTCAGGATTTCATGGTCGCCGAGCCGGGCGAGAAAACCGCGCAAGCTGTCGCCGCTGTGCGAGCGGCTGGCGGCCACCACAGTCGCTCCCGGCATCCTGCCTCCCGCGACATTAGTACTTCCCTGTACGTCACAGCGGCCGCCCATATAGCGTCTGGTGTGTATGGCCTGGGGTAGGGCGTCCGGGACTTGTTTGTAGGCGCCGTGACCACGGCTCGCAAAGTAGCAAAGGCCTGTTACCGGCGCATACACCACACCCAGCACGGGGTGTTGCTCATCAATGAGCGCAATGTTCACCGTGAACTCGCCGTTGCGCTTGATGAATTCGCGGGTACCGTCGAGCGGATCTATCAGCCAATATCGCCGCCACGCGGCGCGCTCGCCAAACGGGATGTGGGCGGACTCCTCCGATAACATGGGCAGATCGGGCGTGAGCCGCCTCAAGCCCTCACAAATCGTCTGGTGCGCGGCGAGGTCGGCGTGGGTGAGCGGCGTGAGGTCGTCTTTGTGGGTCACGGCGAAGTCGGTGGTGTAGACCTGCATGATCTTGCGCCCGGCCTCTGCGGCGATTTCAATCACCGACCCCAGAAGGCGGCTGGGGTCGTCGTGGTTGCTCATTTCAGCATCATCTCGCGCACGATAAATAACGCGGCGATGCTGCGTGCCTCGGTGCACTCGTCCTCTGCCAACAGCGCTTTAAGCTCGCTTAGCTTCCACGGCACGACCTCGATCTCTTCCGGTTCATCGCCGGGCTGTTTATCGGGATACAGGTCTTGGGCAAGCACGATGTGCGTAACATTGCCCTGATAACCCGGCGCCAGGGTGAGCGAGGTGATATGGCTCAGCGTGCGCGCGCCGTAACCGACCTCTTCCTTGATCTCGCGGTCGGCGGCGTCGAGCAGCGCCTCGCCCTTCTCGACTCGCCCCTTGGGCAGGGCGAGCTCGTAACGTTCGACACCAGCGGCGTATTCGCGAATCAGCAGCACGGTGTCGTTATCCAGCATGGGCACGATAAGCACCGCGCCGCGCGGCGCGCTGCGCAGCCGTTCATACTCAACCTCGACGCCGTTCTGAAAACGCAGGGCGACCTGCTCTACATGAAAGATGCGGGTCTTGGCGAGGGTCTGGGTGCGGAGGATTTGCGGGGGTTTGGGCATGGCCTCATCCGTTTTGAACCGCCAAGACGCCGAGACCGCCAAGATCTTTTTTTATAATTCAAAAGTTTCTCTTGATGAACTTAGCGCCTTGGCGGTTGACGATATAGCTTTCAGAGGTTCCTTAGAACCTGTAGCGGGTGAGCGGGATTTGTCTGCCATCGGGCAGGGTGAGTGTAGCCTCGGTGGCATTAGTGAATTGTAGTGTGACAGCGCCTACATTGCCAGGGTTCGAGGGCGGATGGTAAGTACCGGTCAAGGTTTGTCCGTTGGCATATTGCTGCCAGGTCCCCAGATAAAGCGTCGCAGTGCTCATCGTGCCGCTCGTGCTATACCAGATGGGGTTGCCGCTCGCATCATACATGTAACCGGCCATGAACAGGGTATTCCCCTGAATCTCGATGGTAAACCCGCGGCCGCTCTCCGCGGCGTTCCACCACCAGCCGGTCTCGGGCTGGAAGGCGGGCGTGCCCGAACCGTACATATAACGCTCGATAGGTATCGTCCCGCCGGGCCAGGTGAGCGTGGCATGACTGGGGTCGCTAAACTGGAGGCTGACCGCTTCCACGTTGGCATTGGTCAGCGAGGCCGGCTGGTAAACACCGGTCAAGGTTTGGCCGTTGCCGAAGGATTGCAACGCGCCGTTGTACTGGGTCGGGCTGCTCATCGCACCTGCCGAGGTAAGCCAGGTGGCGCGGCCGTCGTCGGCGTATAAATAACCGGCCATGAATAAATTATTGCCTTGCACCTCGATACTGAAGCCGCGGCCGCTCTCGGCGGGATTCCACCACCAGCCGTCCATGACCACAGGGGCGGTCAAGGCCTGGGTGACGGCCGCGGCGGCGTTGATGATGCCCGCGCCGCACAGCGCCGTGGTGCAACTCGATCCCGCGGGAAAGGCGCGTGCGGTGGATTGAATGATGGACAGTATCTGTGCCGGGCTTAAGCCGGGGTTGACCGAGAGCATCAGCGACACGATACCCGCGACGTGGGGCGTGGCCATGCTGGTGCCGTCGTAATATTGGTAGTCATCACTCTGCGCCAGCACCTTGCCGTTGTTGAGCGTGGACAGCACACCGTTGGGATCGCTGAAATAGGTCTTCTCCCCACCAGGCGCGGCAATTTTTACCAATGAACCGAAGTTGCTGTACGAAGCTCGGGAGCCAGAACGATTGGTGGCCGCGACAGCGATGACGCCGTCGCAATTTGCCGGGCTGGAGGTCGCTACATCGGTATCATCGGTATTATGATTGCCGGCCGCGACCACCACGACTACCCCAGTCGCGACAATCTCGTTGATGGCATTCTGGTATGTCAGGCCACAAGGCCCCGGGCCGCCGAGGCTCAGGTTCAACACCTTCGCGGGATTGGGGTTGGCAGGCACTCCCGCGACCGGCAAGCCCGCGGCCCAGCGCATGCCGTCGGTGATATCCGAAATATAGCCGCCACACTTGCCCAGCACGCGTACCGGCAGGATCTTTGATATCCAATTGATGCCCGCCACGCCGCGCCCATTATCCGTGGCGGCGCCGATAGTGCCTGCGACATGGGTGCCGTGCCAGGAACTATCGCCGGGATCACAACCTTCAAAAATTCCCAGCGAGGTGATGCCGAAGTATTCATACTCCGTGACCCAGTCCCCCGGATCGGTCGGATCACTGTCGCGGGCACTCCCGTCATTGGCGCTGAAAAAGATCCCCGGCGCGTCTTCGGAGACAAAGTCATAACCCGGCAGCGTGCGCCCTGCCAGGTCTTCATGCGGCAGGATCCCGGTATCCACCACCGCCACCACAATAGTGGCGGAGCCGGTGGTGATGTCCCAAGCGACGGGCAGGTTGACAGCGCCTGCCTCATCGCTGTTCGCCTTGTAGTGCCATTGATTGACATACTGCGTGTCGTTAGGCACTTTCATGTGATGCATGAGGCGGTCGGGTTCTACGTACTCGACCTCCGGCAAGGCCCGCAGGCGGCGCACGATGGCATTCGTCTCGGTCTCGCTCATTGCCCGCGGCAATTTCAGCACATGCGCCCCGCCGGACATAGAGCGCAAATAAGTGAGCGGGACGCCGGCCTTGCCGCTCATCGCCTTTAGCTTGTCGCCGGCCAGCGCCGCCGCCTGGGCACTCTGCTTGCCGTCCGTCGCCGGACTGCGGAGCTTGACGATGATCCGGTCGGTGCTGCTGAGTTTGGGCGTCAACCGCGGTTCGGTGAGATCATCAGCCGAAATAATCACCGGAAACACCGCAAGACAGACCGCGATGACGGCCAGCGTGTGCTTAAGCATCTTGAAGTTCATACCTTCCAACTCCATT
>JAMDBH010000014.1 GCA_023487615.1 Gammaproteobacteria bacterium | reverse complement strand
TAAGAATCCCGGCTAGTGGAAAATCATGGATAATTGTAGGCCAATAGAATACCAAAAAGATACCATTTGAACCGGTGCGCTGCAAATTATTTATTTCAGTGGCAATATGGGTTCTGTTTAGGGGCGATTGCGTAGGGTTTTACGTCACTAAGCGTGCTCATCATGGAAAATCGGGGGCGGCGCGATGGAGTTTTTCGTTATTGGCAGTTATATGAACGCCAACTTTATGGGCGTGCCTCGTCTGCCGGTCGAGGGGGAATCGCTGGCGGCGACTTCTGTGTGGACGGAACACGGCGGCAAGGGGCTTAACTTAGGGGTGGGTTTGCACCGATTGGGGGCTTTGGTGGACATGCTCCTGGCAGTCGGCAACGATGCGGCAGGCAATGCGGTGCATGATCGTCTGCAACGAGAGGGTATGCGCACGCACGGGGTGGTGCGACTGGGCGAGCGGTCGGGCTATGGTGTGGGCTTTGTCGGTCCGAAAGGTGAGAATTTCCTCGCCGCGTTCTCGGGTGCAAACGCTTTGCTCACGCCTGCACACGTTGAAGAGGCCATGGCGCCCCTGGCATATTCAGGCTGGGTGTGCGCCCAGTTCGAAGCGCCTATGGAGCCCATCATGAAAGCGTTTGAGTTGGCCAGATTGAGAGGGTGGCGTACCTATCTCAATCCTTCGCCTTGGCACATATCTGCGCAAATTCTGCTCGCATCTACTGATGTGCTGGTGGTCAATGCTACCGAAGCGGCGGCCCTGTTTGACACGCCAAGCGCCGAAACATGGTGTGCGGACAGGTGGACGGCCAATTTGCCAGCCTTGGCGGAGGGGCTGGGTTGGCATGGTGAATTGCTGGTAGTCACACTCGGTGCAATGGGGGCCTTGGCGTTAAGTGAATCAGCGAATGTTACTCACCAACCGGCCTGGGTGATCAACCAGGTGGATGCCACCGGCGCGGGTGATGCGTTTGGCTGTGGGCTGCTTTGGGCGCTGTCGCAAAACCTTCCTCTGCAACAAACCTTGCAGATCGCCAATGCGTGCGGCGCCATGGTTGCGGCCGCATCGGGGGTGCTGGATGCGTTACCTAATCGGCAGCAACTTGATGCGTTTTTGAGCCAACGTAAGGTGGTGTGCGAGCAGCCTGCTGAGAAACGTGATCAGGGGATGCAGCGCAAGACGGAAACGGGCGAAAAAGCGCAGTTTACACCGAGTAAATGAGCATTTTGAGCCCGTTTCCAACGCCGCGATGCGCCCCTCAGCGCGTTTCTCAGCAGGCTGCTAGGCTGTTGGCGCTATGTTGAGGTTGATAGTATAAACGTACGCATCACCCCGGAAAGTCCCTTCAACATATTCGATTATCTGCCCGGTGCCGCTGTAGGTTTTGCGTTTGAACAACAAACACGGAGCGGGTTCGGCAAAACCAAATGCACGCGCCTCCTCCTTAGTACTCATCACGGCTTCTATGGTTTGCTCCGCCCGCACCAGGCGGATGCCACACGCGGCTTGCAGGAACTGGTAAATCGAGCCGGAAGCATCCCAGTCAACCAGATCGGGTGCAGCCGTCAAGTCGTACCATGCCACTTCGCGTGACAAAGGCACATCGTCCCCCAAGCGCAACCGCACCAGGCGCAGAAAACGGGCGGTAGAGGGTCGCCCAAATACAGACGCAATGGTTCGGTTGCTTAAAATAGATTGTTCAAGCAGGCGTGTGCTCGGGGTCAGCCCAAGTTCACGCATTTCCTCGGAAAAGCCTTTGAGCCTGCCCAGTTGTGGACTAAGCCGGGGGACAGCATTGATGACAGACCCAGCGCGCCCCTTGCTGGTGAGACAGTTTTGCGTGCGCAGTTTGTCGTAGCAGCGCTTGACGGTCGTGCGACTGAGGTCGAGCTTTTCAGCCAGCACCCGTTCTGAGGGCAAGCTGCTGTTTTCGCCAATGTCACCTGATTCAATCAGCCCCAGAATCCGGCGCGTGAGTTGCTGATAAATCGGCTCAGACAGATTTCTGTCCGGCCTGAGCTTATCAATCAGATCGGTAGGGATGTGACTTTTTAGGCCAGTAGGTGAATCCGAATAAGGCTTGCTCATCTCGGGCGCTTGCCAAACGCTATCTTCATTATGGTAATGGCAGCCGTCAAAACCACCATGACTGCATTGGCGACCATTAACGGCATGTCGCCTTTGAGGATTCCATAGACCAGCCAAAGGAACAAGCCTATCGTGATGATGAGGTAGGTTGGCAAGGATATACCACTAACATCTTTAGTCTTCCAGGTTGTCCATACTTGGGGAACAAAAGATGAAGTTGTAAAAACGGTCGCCACCAGGCCCAACATATCGAGGCTACTCATGTCATGTTTTTCTCTAGCCGTAGGCAGATAAGATACGCTAAATTGAATGTAAAATTTTCACGTTACGCTGACTGATGCGCCTCAATCTTCTCACAACATGTTATAGCTGGCAATCAAGCAGTACGTTCGGTACGCCTTAAACCAACACCAAATTATCCCGGTGTATCAGCTCCGGCTCATCCACATAGCCTAGCAACTCCTCAATCCTATCACTGGGCTGGCGCATGATCTTACGCGCCTCATCGGCGCTGTAATTCACCAGGCCGCGCGCGATTTCTTTGCCTTCAACGCTCATACATGCCACCACTTCGCCGCGCACAAAGTCGCCCTCCACTGCCGTCACGCCAACGGACAACAAACTCTTGCCCGCCTCGCGCAAAACTCTGACGGCGCCGGCGTCGAGGGTCAAACGTCCGCGCACCTGCAATTGTGCGGACAGCCACTGCTTGCGCGCCGCCATCGGCTCCTGAGCGGGCAGCAGCAAGGTCCCGAGCTGTTCGCCTTGCGCGATGCGCAGCAGCACCTCCGGCTCACGCCCGGATGCGATCAGGGTTGCGCACCCTGAGCGTGCGGCGCGGGCCGCGGCCTGGATTTTGGTGAGCATGCCGCCGCGGCCCATCGCACCGGAGGCGCCGCCCGCCATGAACTCCAATTGCGGGTCACCGGCATACACTTCCTGAATCAATTGGGCGCTCGGATTTTGGCGCGGATCGCTCTCGTACATGCCCGCCTGGTCGGTGAGGATGACCAGCAATTCGGCTTCGACCAGATTGGCGACCAGGGCCGCTAGGTTGTCGTTGTCGCCCAGGCGGATCTCGTCGGTGGCAACCGTGTCGTTTTCGTTGATGACGGGGATGACGCCGAGCTTAATCAGGGTATGCAGCGTGCTGCGTGCATTGAGATAGCGGTTACGGTTGGAAAGATCCTCGTGGGTCAGCAGGATTTGCGCGGTGTGGATGGCGTGGGTCTGAAAGTGTGACTCGTACGCCTGCACCAAGCCCATCTGCCCGACCGCCGCGGCGGCCTGAAGGTCATGCAGAGCGACGGGGCGTTTCGTCCAGCCGAGGCGTTTCATGCCCTCGGCCACAGCGCCGGAGGAGACCAGCACCAGCTCCGTACCGCGCTCGCGCAGCCGTACCATCTGCTCCACCCAACCGCTGATGGCGGCAGTATCGAGGCCCCGCCCGTCGGCGGTCAGCAGCGCGCTGCCGATCTTGATGACCCAGCGGCGTGATTTTCCAAGTTGCTGTCTCTTTGTCATTTAAATAAAAGAAGGTAGGGTGGGCACGCCTTATGTGCCCACATGACGGTGGGCACAGAAACGGTGCCCACCCTACACTGCTTTTTCCAGATACTCCATAATATCGAAAGTCAGTTTACGGCATCCCTCGCCGTTGATGGCGGACACCGCGTAGGCCGGGGCACGCCACTTGAGCCGCTTGATGATGTCGCGCATGCGCGCCGCGCGTTCGCTCTCGGGCACCCTATCCATCTTGTTCAGCACCAGCCAGCGCTCGCGCGCCGCAAGCTCGGGGCTGAACTTTTTAAGCTCGGCCCCCACCTTGCGCACCGCCTCTACCGGGTCAGCGCCGTCGTCGGCCGCTACATCTACCAGGTGCAGCAGCACCCGGGTGCGTGCCAGATGCTTCAGGAATTGCACACCGAGGCCCGCCCCCTCCGCTGCGCCTTCTATGATGCCGGGGATATCGGCGATTACAAAACTGCGATGATTCTCCACGCTCACTACCCCCAGGTGCGGGTGGAGGGTGGTAAAGGGATAATCGGCGACCTTCGGCCGCGCCGCAGACACCGCGCGGATGAAGGTAGACTTACCCGCGTTGGGCATGCCGAGTAGGCCTACATCGGCCAGTAGCTTTAACTCCAGGCGCAGGTTGCGCGTCTCGCCCGGCGTGCCGGGGGTGAATTGGCGCGGAGACCGGTTGGTGCTGCTCTTGAAGCGCGCGTTGCCCAATCCATGGAAGCCGCCGCGCGCGACCAGCAGGGTTTGGCCTGGCTGGGTCAAATCGCCCATTAACTCGCCGGTGTCGGCATCCATGACCAGGGTGCCGACCGGAACTTTAATCCAGACATCCTCGGCGCTCCTTCCGGTGCAATCGCTGCCCATGCCTTTCTGGCCGTTCTCGGCACGGAACTGCCGCTTATAACGGAAGTCCACCAGGGTATTCAGCTCCGGGGCGGCGATCAGATGCACGTTGCCGCCGTCACCGCCGTCACCGCCGTTGGGGCCTCCCAGGGGAATGAATTTCTCGCGACGAAAGCTCACGCACCCGGCCCCGCCGCTTCCTCCTTCTACCCGGATTAAGGCCTCATCAATAAACTTCATAGTCTGCTACCGTCAAGAGTAAGAAATGGTCGCTCCTGCGCATCCTGTGACGTGCAGGGATGTACTAATGTCGCGAGCACAAAAAAAAGCGGCCGAAGCCGCTTAATTTTACATCATCTTCCTAATGACCTCGTCTTTATTACCGCTTCTTATGGCGGCATGGCCAGCAGTATCCCCGAATTACTTCTTGGCCTTCTTGGGGGCTGCCTTTTTCTTGGCTACAGTCTTCCTCTTAGGTGCTGCCTTCTTGACAGTCTTCTTAGGTGCTGCCTTCTTCTTAGCTGCGGCCTTTTTAGGAGCTGCCTTCTTCTTCACTGCTGCTTTCTTAATTGCCATTTTTACGATCTCCTTCTTAGTAGTTGTCTTCGTCTTTTTTACTACCAGCTTCTTGGATGCTGCCTTCTTCTTTATGGCCATCTTTTTGGCCCCCTTCTTGGACGCTGCCTTTTTTATTGCCTTCCTTGGAGCTGCCTGCTTGGTTGCTGCTTTCTTCCGTGGTAAGACTTTTCCGCCGGTCTTCTTGGTCACAGCCTTCTTGGCGGCGGGCTGCTTTGCGGACGCCGGTTGGGCGCCGGCTTTAGCAGCGGCGGGCTTAGGCGCGGCATGCACGGCAGGCTTCGCCGGCGCCACCACAGGAACCGGAGCCGCAGCCGCCGCGGGCTGCTTGCCCACTTCATCCGCCAATTTAGAAACCGCCCGGTTAATATCGGCAATTTCGCCAACACCTTGAACGGTGCGCAGCTTGCCCTGCTTGCGATAATAGGAAAGCAACGGGGTAGTCTGCGCCTCATACACCCGCAGCCGGCTGCCTATGGTTTCTTCGTTGTCATCGGCCCGGTGCCGCAGGTTGCCGCCGCACTTGTCGCATTTGTCGTCCAGCCTGGAGGGAGAGGTATAGATATTGTAGGTCTGGCCGCAGGATTCGCAGGTGCGCCGGCCGGTGAGACGCTGCATCAGGATGTCAACGTCAACCTCGATGAGCAGCGCCATTTGCAGAGGTTGGCCCAGCCTTTCGAGCAGGCTGTCCAGCGCCTCGGCCTGCTGGATATTGCGCGGGAATCCATCGAGGATAAAGCCCTTGCGGGCATCGGGCGCCCCCAGGCGATCCTGTATCATCCCCAACACGATTTCATCGGAGACCAATTGGCCGGCATCCATGGTGACCTTTGCCAGCCGCCCCAGCGGCGTGCCGGCGGCGACGGCGGCACGCAGCAAATCCCCGGTGGAGATTTGCGGAATCTTATATTTTTCGGCCAGCAACTTGGCCTGTGTACCCTTACCCGATCCGGGCGCCCCTAACAGAATTATTCTCATAAGGCCTTCCCCTTTCTTGCAGTGGTCATTTTTGATCTCAGTTCACCTTCTCCTACGGGTAATTATGAGCAATTATTCACAGTCTTCATCCACAGCAGGCGCTAAGCTACTCTTAGATTCATATAGAAGTCAACGAACTCCGTGAAAAAATTTTCAATCTGGAGTATCCTTGGGCAAATTTATAAACCGGGTTTTTAACCGTATGCGCCCTGGGGAAGGAGTCAGAAGATTGAAAAATAACTCGCCGAACATGGAGCGTCTGCAACGCAAAGTGATCATCCGCTGCGCGAATATCCAAACAATTTTTTTAACCTTACGTTGAGAACCACTATGCTAAAGAAGAATGCCTTCTATGCTCAATCCGGCGGCGTCACCGCCGTGATCAACGCCAGCGCCTGCGGAGTTATTGAGGCTGCGCGCAAGCACAAAGACAAGATCGGCAAGCTCTACGCCGGCCGCAACGGTATTATCGGAGCGCTCACCGAAGACTTGATAGACACCGGTAAGGAATCCGCCAAGGCCATCGCCGCGCTGCGCTACACCCCCTCCGGCGCGTTCGGGTCATGCCGCTTCAAGCTCAAAGGACTGGAGCAAAGCCGTGACGTACATGGAAGTACTAATGTCGCGGGAGGCAGGACGCCGGGAGCGACCGCCGAGTACGAGCGTCTGATCGAGGTGTTCAAGGCGCACAACATCGGCTACTTCTTTTACAACGGCGGCGGCGACTCCGCCGACACCTGTCTCAAGGTCTCCCAGCTCTCCGAAAAACTCGGCTATCCCCTGCAAGCCATCCACGTGCCCAAGACCGTGGACAACGACCTTCCTATCACCGACTGCTGCCCCGGCTTCGGCTCGGTCGCCAAGTACATCGCCGTCTCTACCCGCGAGGCGAGCTTCGACGTGGCCAGCATGGCCAAGACCTCAACCAAGGTGTTCATCCTCGAAGTCATGGGCCGCCACGCGGGCTGGATCGCCGCGGCGGGGGGGTTGGCCTCGAGCAAGGACTGCGAAATCCCTATCGTAATCCTGTTCCCCGAAGTCCCCTTCATTCAGACAAAATTTCTCGCCAAGGTAGACGCGCTGGTGAAAAAATTCGGCTATTGCTCGGTGGTAGTCTCCGAGGGCGTGAAGGGCGCGGACGGCAAGTTCCTGTCGGATCAGGGTCTGCGCGACGCCGTTGTAAA
>JAMDBH010000051.1:6730-7201 GCA_023487615.1 Gammaproteobacteria bacterium | reverse complement strand
CATCACCAGCGTGATGAACATGGACAAGCTGAGCGCCGCACCGAACATCACCGCGCCGATTCTATATTCTCTAAAGGCCACGTCTTTACTCCCTTATGCAAATAGATTAGCGTTCGTAGGCCAGCTCATGCACCATGCGGCCGGCCGGCACTATGGTGCCCTCACGCGCCGTCATATACATGTTATACAGCCACACGCAGTTACCGAGGAATACCAAGGTACCGCCAAACCAGCGCGCGATCATGTACGGGTGCTCGGCGACCACGATATCAATGTACGGCACCTCGTAAATCTTGCCTGCGCCCTGGATAAGACCTGCGATGGTCATTGAGATCCAGTAGATCGAGAAACCGATCAGCAGCATCCAGAAGTGGAAGTTGGCGAGAGCCAAGGAGTACAGCTTACGCTTCATGATCATCTGCAGGCCGTAGTACACGGCGGCCACCTCAATGAAGGTGGAGAAGCCGAGCA
>JAMDBH010000051.1:6345-6720 GCA_023487615.1 Gammaproteobacteria bacterium | reverse complement strand
ATTCCACTTGCCCTGCATGGTGAGCAGGATGTTGGATACGAAGGCGATCGCCGGCACCAGGATCAGCACGCCCTCCACCGAGGCGAACGATTTCAGCCACTCGGGCAGCGGCGCGGACATCAGGTGATGCGCGGCGGGCGTGGAGTAGAAGATCACGATGGACCAGAAGTGCAGGTGGCCGATGCGGTGCGAATACAACGGGTTACCGGTGATCTTCGGAATGGTGTAGTAGGCAATGGCCGCGGCCACGGGGGTGATCCACAGGCCCAGAATGTTGTGCGCGTTCCACCATGTGAGATAGGCCTCGGTCAGGCCGGTGAGGTGGAAGTATTCAGGCAGGTTGCCCACCAGCAAAACGATCATCATCATGAAGAT